>JBMSQQ010000060.1:0-22072 GCA_049423385.1 Silvanigrellaceae bacterium
AAAAAATGGCATGGAACCTGAACAGCAAATTCCATTCCAGGGCGGATGTGGAAACCTGCGCAACAGAAATTGGCTGCGCGACAGTCAAACCGACAGACAACACATGACCTTCTCACATGCGTTTGGAGTCAGTTGCAACACGGTGTTTGCGCGGTTGGCCTTGTATGAAACCGGGCTGGCAAGTCTTCGCCAATTTGCAGAAAAGTACATGTTCAATCGTCCCATTCCGAGTGACCTGCGTATCGAAACCTCGGCAGCTCTGATGCCAGCTCTTGAAATGGCGACTGCTCTTGAAGTGGGCGAGGCGGGAGCAGGATTCGGAGCTTCGAAAATTTCGCCTGTGCACGCGGCGCTGTTGTCTGCTGCTGCAGGTAATGCTGGTGTCTTGATGGCTCCCTTTCTTGTTGATTCAGCTTTCGACTCATCGGGCAAGCAAATCTACAGTGCGACGCCCCTCGAGATTTCCAGAATCTTTTCCAAAAAGACGGCCGATCGCATGCAGCGGTTGATGCAGGAAACCATTCTTGCTGGAACGAGCCGGAAGTATTTCCGCCGCAAAGGCACGGCAGTTGATCGATTCGAAATTGGTGGCAAGACAGGAACGCTTTCCGACGCAGAAGAGCGCGGGACACTCTACACATGGTTCAGCGGCGTCGCCCCATTGGAATCTCCGCAAAACGTTGCCATTGGCACGGTGGTGGCGAGTCCAAAGAATTGGGTGACCCGCGCAAGTTCATTGGCTCAAATCAGCTTGGCGCAGTACTTGAAGATCGACCGGCAAGATAAAAGAACTCTCGAAAAAATCAGTCAATGAATCATGGTGGCTGATGAAACGGGAACGGGAGTAAGAATGGCGGGTCTGTCTTTTGTTGACATCGTTTTTCCTCAATTTGCCGGACAACACTGGCAAGGCGGCATTTCGCTCTTTCGTTCGGGAAGCGTCGTCAATGTTTCCTTTTACGGAGAGCTTGTCAGTGCCCGGGTCCGTGCCGGCATTGGAGAGAATTACGACGTACGTTTGAAATTGCATGCCCAGGGCAAAGGCGTTCAATGGATGGAGTGCACTTGCCAAGCCAACCGACGGCGCGGCGAGAAGTGTCAACATTTGGCAGCATTGTGTCTGGTCCTCGATCAGGAGCGAGCAGAGACACTTGCGAAATTTGGACTCTCGGGCCACGGTTCAGACAAATATCTTTACAAAAAAGAATCTGCATTTGAAAATATTTTGATGGGCGAGTCGGCAGACGAGCAAATTGCACCTGCAATTCAGGCTCTAAAGCCTGGTGCAAGCGGAGAAGCTTCGCGCGGTTTGGGAATCATTCTGACGGAGGGCAAGGCGCGGGTTTTGTCGGCCCAATGGAGTGATGAGGACTGTTCACTTCAGCTCACTCTGGATTATGGTCCGAAAAAGTCCCTCACGTACAATCTGCAAATAGACGACGCCGTTCGGGTGCTGACTTCAACAGAAATCAGTGCACAGATTCCCAAAAAGGTGCTTGGAATTGTCAATTCATCCTTGAGCGCGGTGCGTGTCTTCGATTGTCGCAAGTTCGGGCCTGCCGGTGTTCAAATTTTCCGAACAATCGTGATCAAGGATTCTGCTGGCCGCGCGCGAAAAACCATCGAACTCGAGGGAGTCGATGTGCGATGTCTGGGGCGGCTCGGAGTTTTCGTTCCCAAATCCGGCTTGGTTCTTTTCAAGGATGAAATGACGCCCGCCCAGGTCGCACGCTGGGAAGAGTATCCCCGAATTGCCACCCTCGACAATGACACGGCTGCTCTGCTGCTTGAGACAAATTTTGATAGATTGCGTGAAACAGCTGAAATCAAGGTTGCGACTGAGCTCGCCAAGGTCAAAGTTTTTTCGAAGTTTTCAATTCCCGAACTCAAGCTCAAGTCTACAATGGATGGCTTGTTTTACGTGGAGCCAACAATTCTGGGAATTGCCGCAGGACGCGACAAAGCCGAGGGAAGCGAGCAAGGGGTTCCCACGCGCGGCGCGGAACTCGGCATTGAAGCTGTTGCTACCGATGGTTCCATGCATTCCAATATTCTTGTCTCAATTCTCAAGGCCAGAGCGGAAGGCAAAAAATTTATCAGCACCAAGAACGGTTGGCTGAAACTCCCCGAAGAATTGGATTGGCTCGCAGGCAACGTGCAAGCAGATGGACGGGTTAAACTGACGACTCTTGAACTCATCAAGTTCAGGGAACAGTTCGCTGCAGAAAGTGAGATCGTCGGAACGGGCGATGTGGTCGCCCGCTTGCGTTCCGGATTGCTTGGCATGAAGGACATTGAATTGCCCAGCCTGGGTTCGACTCGTCTCAATCTGCGACCGTATCAAATTGATGGATTCAAATGGTTGTGGTGGTTGTACTCGAATGGCCTGGGAGGACTTCTTGCAGACGAGATGGGGCTTGGTAAAACACACCAGACCATGGCGCTCATTTCTGCTGTTGCGAATCGCGAGTCAAAAAAAGTCAGTCTGGTGGTTTGTCCAACCAGCGTGATTGATCACTGGCTCGATAAAATGGCCCAATTCGTGCCGGGAGTTCGGGTGGTTTGCTATCACGGGAGCGAGCGTAAACAGGAAGCCTACAAGCGTCCGAGTCAACACACCGTCCTTGTGACAAGCTACGGAATTTTGTTGCGCGACTTTGAGTTTCTCATGCGCTGCCCGATTGATCTTGTGATTCTCGATGAAGCTCATCTTGTGAAAAATCAGTCAACCCGCACCTACAGGGCCGCTGTGCGGCTGGGAAGTCGGATGCGTTTGTGCTTGACCGGTACACCGCTTGAAAATGATTTGCTGGAACTCAAGAACCTGTTCGACTATATCGCCCCGAATTATCTGGGAAGTGATTCCGAGTTCCGCAAAAAATATATGTCTGAGAAGCGGACCAACCCATTGGCCGATCTCGAGCTTCAGCGCCTGATTCATCCCTTCAAGTTGCGCAGGAACAAGCGAGAAGTGCTGACAGACCTGCCCGACAAGGTCGAGGATATTCGCCACTGTAATCTGAACAAGCGGCAAGTTGAGCTCTACAATGAGGCATTGGCATTGCGTGGGCGGGAGTTGGTTGAGGCGCTTGAATGTGAGCAAGGCCCGATTCCCTATGTCCACATTTTCTCAGTGATCTCCTTTCTCAAGCAGATCTGCAACGACCCGGCAATGCTTGATCCTCGATACGAAGGTGTGGGGAGTGGCAAGCTTGCGCTATTTGATGAAATATTGAGCGAAGCGTTGGCGAGCGACCAGAAGGTCGTTGTATTTTCGCAATATGCCAAGACGATCAATCGACTGAGCGACCGCCTCAATCAAAGAGGGGTCAATCATGTGGTTCTCACAGGCCAGTCCTCCAACCGGGGACAATTGGTCCGGCAATTTCAGGAGGACCCGACAGTCAAGGTGTTCCTCGGTTCGCTGTTGGCAGGTGGTACGGGTATCGATCTTACCGCTGCAAATGTTGTGATTCATTTCGACCGCTGGTGGAACGCTGCCAAGGAAAACCAGGCAACCGACCGAATCCATCGCATCGGTCAACAAAAGAACGTTCAGGTCTACAAACTCGTCACCAAGGGAACGCTTGAAGAGCGGATTGACGAGATTATTAATCGCAAGAAGCTGATATTTGAGAGGTTTGTTGAGGAAGATTCTGAAATGTTCAAGAATCTTTCCCGAGAAGATCTGCTTAAACTTCTTGCACCCGCGAAGGCCGACGATGCGGTCGACGGCCTCGATGAAACCGAGACGCCCAACATGGACGCACTGGTTCATGATGGGGTCATTGAGTCGCATCAAATCTAGGTTTGACAGCTCAGGAACTCTTGCTGAATGGTCGAGGCGGGGTTAAAACCAGCCGTTCTCGAAATCTTTCGACAATCAAGAGGTCCTTCATGAGCGTTCATCCGTGGCACCCGTGGCACACCGTTGCAGTTGGCAAAAAAGCACCTTCCATCGTTCACGCCATCATCGAAATTCCGCGCGGCTCGAAGAGCAAATACGAGATCGACAAAGAGTCTGGAATGTTGTTGATGGACCGAGTCATGTCGAGCTCGGTCGTGTATCCTACAAACTACGGTTTTATTCCGCAGACATACTGCGATGATGGTGATGCGCTTGATGTACTCGTTTTGGGCCAAGATCCGGCAGTGCCGTTGTGCATCATGAATGCGCGCGTGGTGGGATGCCTGAAAGTCATTGATGGCGGCGAAGAGGATGACAAGGTCATTGCCGTTCATGCTGACGATCCTCAATACAAGCACATCACCGAATTGTCTGAAGTCAATCCGCACACGCTCAAAGAGATCGAACAATTCTTTCGCTCGTACAAAGCACTCGACAAGAAAGTTGTTGAAGTTGGTGCATGGCTGCAGCGCGCGGATGCAGAAAAAATCGTCGAAAAAGCCTGCGACTTCTACAAGGCAAACATCAACAAGCTTGTTGGAAAATAAAGGACTCAATTGTGGCGTCACAGACCAATCTCAAAAAAACTCCACTCAACGAGGAACACCGGCGCCTGGGAGCGCGGATGGTCGACTTCGGTGGATGGGACATGCCGGTGCAGTATTCCGGCGTTATCGATGAGCACAAAACCGTTCGCACCACTGTGGGACTTTTTGATGTCAGCCACATGGGTGAATTGCTCGTGTCTGGTCGTGGCGCAAATGATTTCCTGCAGAAAATGACGACCAACGATGTGACAAAAATCGCAATCGGTCAGGCGCAGTATTCCGCGCTTTGCAAAGAAGATGGCTGCGTCATCGACGACATCATCGTCTACCGTCGTGGTCTCGACAGCTTCCTTGTCTGTGTCAACGCGTCGAACGCCACCAAGGATGAACAGTGGCTGCGTCAGCATTTGCCCTCTTCGGGCGTTGTGCTCGACAACGTGTCCGACGACTATGCACAGATCGCTGTGCAAGGTCCCAAGGCGCGCGAGTTGGTCCAGCAAGTTGTCGACATCAACATTTCCCAACTGAAGTATTACTGGTTCAGCGAAGGCAAGGTTCTGGGTCAGCCAGCAATCATTGCGCGCACCGGCTACACCGGCGAACTTGGCTTTGAGCTCTATGTTCCTGCTCAGGGAGCTGCCCGTATCTGGAGCGCTCTCGTTGAAGGCGCTCAGAAGTTTGGTGGAAAACCGTGTGGCCTGGGTGCTCGCGACACTTTGCGGCTGGAAATGGGTTATTTGCTTTACGGCAACGACATGGACGAAAGCATCTCGGCTTTGGAATGTGGATTGGGTTGGGTCACCAAATTCGCCAAGGGCGATTTTATGGGTTCCAAAGCTCTTGCGGCTCAAAAAGAATCCGGACTCAAACGTCAACTCGTTGGTCTGCAAATGATCGACAAGGCAATTGCACGTCATGGATACAAAGTCTTTTCCGCTGCCGAAGGCGGCACCGAATTGGGTTGGGTCACCAGTGGCACCGTGGGGCCAAGTGTCAACCTCAACGTCGGCATGGCTTATGTTTCACCGCAATACGCCGCGGTCGGCAGCCAGATTTTTGTTGAAATCCGTGGTGAGCGGAAGGCTGCAACGGTCGTGAAAAAACCATTCTACATCAACGGAACTGCACAACTTTAACTTAAAACGGGAGCATCCAAATGAGTCAATATCCAAAAGAGCTTTCCTACACGAAAGAACATGAGTGGATTCGTGTCGACGGGTCGAACGGAATCGTTGGCATCACGGCATTTGCAATCGAACAATTGGGTGATGTTGTCCATCTCGACCTTCCCAAGGTTGGCGCCAAGTTCAAGGCTGGCGAATCGTTTGGAACGATTGAATCGACAAAGACAGTCTCGGATCTCTACATGCCTGCAGCTGGAACGGTGACCGACGTCAATACGGCTTTGACCAACGCTCCCGAAGACATCACTCAAGATCCTCATGGCAAAAACTGGTTGATCAAGGTTGCGCTTGAAGGCGCTCCATCCAACCTGATGAGCTCTGAGCAGTACCTGAAGTACATTGCCGAGGCTGCGAGCCACTGACCCGACTGCAGGGCGTCGTTTCGACGCCCTTTCTCTTTTTCCTTCATCAAACGAGAGATTGATCATGACTTTTCAACATCGTTTTCTCCCCACAACCTCCAACGATCGCGCCGAACTGCTCAAGGCCTGTGGAGTCGGTTCGATTGAAGAACTTCTCAAGGCAATCCCTGAGGACGTTCGTTTCAAGGGTGTATTGCCGAGCGGGCCTGCGCAGTCGGAAATGGAAATCCGTCGACGCGTGCGGACGTTGATGAAGGATGGTCGTTATTCTCAAAACGCATTGAGTTTTATTGGTGCAGGTATCTACGATCACATGTGTCCTGCCGCCGTGAATCAGCTGACACTCCGGGGTGAATTTCTCACTTCCTATACGCCGTATCAGCCGGAAATGTCTCAAGGCACATTGCAGGCGCTTTTTGAATTTCAGACCATGGTTGCTGAGCTGTTCGGTATGGAAGTTTCGAATGCATCGCACTATGACGGCTCCACATCGCTTGCAGAAGCAGCCCTGATGGCGATGCGCTTGAACAAGGATCGGAACCGTCTTCTTGTGTCTGCTTCCGTCCATCCCGAGTACGTTCAGGTGCTGAAAACCTACCTCGCAAATCTCGGCGTGGAGATCACATACATTCCGCTTGAAGCAGGTACGACCTCCATCAACTCACTCAAGAGCCTTGTCAGCGAACAGGTGATGGGTGTGATTGTTCAAAGTCCAAACTTCTATGGTTGCGTTGAAGATCTCGAAGCGCTCGGAGCTGTTGCCAAATCCAAGGGCGCGTTGTTCATCGTCAGTACTCCAGAGACACTCAGTCTGGCAGTCTTGCCGTCACCCGGTGAATGTGGTGCCGACATTGCGACAGGAGAAGGACAAAGTTTTGGTGTCCCGCAAAGCTTTGGCGGACCATTTGTCGGATTGTTCACTTCCAAAATGGAGTACGTTCGCCAGATGCCCGGCCGGCTCTGCGGCGAAACAATTGATGCGCAGGGACGCCGTTCCTACACGTTGACTCTCTCAACCCGTGAGCAACATATTCGCCGTGACAAAGCCACTTCGAATATCTGCACGAACCAAAACCTCATGGCACTTTGGGCTACGGTTTGGTTGACCATGATGGGCAAGGAGAATTTCCACGAGCTGGCAATTCAGAATCTGTCCAAGACCGAGTACGCCAAAGAGAAGCTCGCCGCGACCGGTAAAGCGAAATTGCGCTACGCTTCCCAGAGCACGTTCAACGAATTTGTTGTTGACCTCAAAGTTCCGGCTCAGGAATTTTTCCAAAAGGCAGCAGCACGTGGAGTTGCGCCGGGAGTAGCCCTCAGTCGATTCGACAAGAGCGACACGACCGGATTGCTTGTGTGTGTCACCGAAAAGAAGACCCGCGACGACATCGATCATCTGGCGCAGATCCTGCGCGAATTGGCTTGAGGAGAATCGCCATGGATTTTTTGAAGAAAAGTACAGGCCATGCAGTTGTTCTGGAAGAACCCACAAGCTTTGAAACATCCCGGGCAGGAGCTACTGCCGTTGGATTGCCCGAGCTCGACGTTGCACGCGTTGATCCAAAAAAGGTTTTCAAGAAGGTGCGTTCAAGCAAGGCACGTTTGCCCGAGCTGAGCGAGCCGGAAGTCATTCGCCATTTCACACGCATGTCGACTTGGAATTATGCCATCGACCTTGGCATTTATCCGCTCGGCTCATGCACGATGAAATATAATCCTCGGTTGAACGAAGAAATCGCCCGCAGTGGTGAACTCAGCGAAGCGCATCCCTATGACCCGATTGAGTGGAGCCAGGGCCATCTTCGCGTGATGTGGGAGCTCACGGAAGATCTCAAGGGCGTCACAGGCATGCCGGGAGTATCGTTGCAGCCTGCGGCCGGTGCCCATGGCGAATTGACGGGATTGATGCTCGTCTCCGCGTATCACAAGGCCAAAGGCCGGAACCGCAAGACGATCCTCACTGCCGACACTGCTCACGGCACGAATCCTGCATCAGCAGCGCTGGCCGGTTTCCAGATTGTGCAGATTTCCACCGGAGAGGATGGGGTCATTCATCCCGAGGCTCTCGCAGCTGTCTTGAATGACGACGTTGCGGCGCTGATGACAACGAACCCAAACACGCTTGGAATTTTTGAAAAGAATATCCAAACGGTTGCCAACATGCTGCATGAGAAAGATGCGCTGCTCTATATCGACGGGGCAAACCTGAATGCTGTTTTGGGATTGAGTCGTCCTGGTGATTTTGGTGCAGACGTCATTCAATTCAACCTGCACAAGACCTTCTCCACTCCCCATGGCGGTGGCGGACCCGGTTCTGGACCGATTGCTGTTTCGGAACGGTTGTTGCCATTCTTGCCGGTTCCGCGTCTGGAGAAGCAAGGTGAGAAAATTGTTCTCGTCGACGATGCGCCTCAATCGATTGGTAGAGTCAAGGCGTTTTTTGGAAACTATGGAATGTTCATTCGTGCGTGGTGCTACATTCGCGCATTGGGCGGCGAAGGACTTCGTCAGGTGTCAGAGAATGCAATTCTCAATGCGAACTACATGCGCTCGCAGTTGAAGGACGTTCTTCACATGCCAGTCAACGCGCCAACTTTGCATGAAGTTGTTTTCAACGATCGCAATCAGCGCGACATCAATCTCGACACAACCAAAATGGCCAAGCGTCTCATCGACTACGGCATGCATCCGATGACGGTTCATTTTCCATTGTGCGTCAAGAGTGCGATTATGATTGAGCCGACCGAGACTGAAAGTCGTTCCGAGATGGACCGCTTTGTGAGTGCCCTCAAGGAAATCATCAAGACGCCAGAGGTTGAGCAGGCTCCGACCCGAGTGTTCCGCGAGAAGGTCGACGAAACCAAGGCGGCACGCGAGTTGAAGCTGACCTACAAATTCAAAGACTGATGATTGGCGTGCAGGAAGTCAGGTTAAATTGACCTGACTTCCAACCCATTTTTCCAGGTGAGGATAAGGAAGGGCTCCGCTTTGGCGGGCCTTTTCTTTTTCGTTCTCGAACACAATCAGTGTGGGGATGCTACGAATGCCAAACCGCGCACCGACGTCCTGATGGGCTTCGGTATCGCACTTCAGAAACAATGCCTTTCCTTTGTGGGCAGAGGCGAATTGTTTGAACGTGGGTGCAAATCCCACGCAAGGTCCACACCATGGCGCCCAGAAATCGACAATCACAGGAATGGGGCTGTTGAGAATGGCTCTGGCCAACGCAGCACCTGTCACTTCGTGAACATTATCCAAATGATTGAGACCAGTGCTGCATTTGCCGCATTTTGCCTTGCCTTGTTCTGCCTGAAGTGGAACACGGTTGAGCGCTCCGCAGGATGGACAGGGCACAAGAACAGATTCACTCATGATCAAACTTCCTTGAAAGTGGGTAGCGGCTTCAACCAATAAATTCCCGGCCACCCATGTATTTTTGCAATGCCTTTGGAATGCGAATTCTACCATCTTCGGTTTGGTGATTTTCCAGAAGAGGAATGAGCACGCGTGGAGTCGCAACCTCGGTGTTGTTGAGAGTGTAGACAAACTGGTTTTTGCCGGCCGAGTCCTTGGTCCTGATTTTCAGCCGCCTTGCCTGGTAATCGTAAAAACTTGAGCAGCTGTGTGTTTCACCATAGGCATTTCGGCCTGGCATCCAGGTTTCGATATCGTGCTTCTTGACTTGTCCTTGGCCGAGGTCGCCGGAGCAAACCTTCACAACCCGATAAGGCAGTTCGAGCAACTTCAGCAGGTCCTCTGCGTTCTTGAGAAGTTCCATGTGCAGCTTGTCGGATTCTTCCTTGTCGGGCTTGCAAAGAACAACCTGCTCGATCTTTTGAAACTGGTGAACGCGGTAAAGACCCTTGGTGTCTTTTCCATGAGCACCTGCTTCACGACGAAAGCAACTCGAATGTGCGCAAATTTTCACGGGAAGTTGGGCAGGCTCCAAAATCTCGCCGGCATGATAGCTCGCCAAGCTGACCTCTGCGGTTCCAACCAGCCACATGTCGTCTTTCTCAACAAAGTAGGCTTGGTCTGCTCCACCCGGCAAATAACCGGTTCCCTGCATTGCGGACGAGCGGACAAGAACAGGTACACTCATCAGCGTATAACCGCGCTGTGTGAGCAAATCGACTGCCAAATTATGAACGGCTCGTTCGAGTTCGGCACCCGCACCCACCAAAAAATAACTGCGTGTACCAGCGACATTGGCACCGCGAGCAAAATCAATCAGCCCCAATTTTTGACCCAGCTCGATATGATCAAGTGCCTTGAAACTGAACTGTGGTGGAACTCCTTCCTTGCGCCATTCAACGTTGTCAGCATCCGTTGCTCCCTCGGGTGTGTCTTCGGAAGGCGGGTTTGGAACAGTTGCCTGAATAGCATCGAATTCGACTTCGATTTCGCGCAACTTGTTTTCGCAGGTCGTCAGTTTTTGATTCACCTCGCGCATTGCAGCCAAAAGCGCTTCCCTTTCATCGCTCGATTTGGCCTTTTTTACTGCATCCGAGCCTTCGTTCCGCTGTCTCCGCAGCTTTTCCGTCTCTTCAAGAACCTGAAGGCGAGTGTCGAAAATTTGTGCAAACTTTTCAGCGTCGAAAGGAATGCGCTTCAATTGCGAGGCTTTGCTGATATGTGCGAGGTTTTCGCGGACAAATTTTGGGTCGAGCATGCGGTATGTTCCTTATCGTTTTTCGACGATTTAACAGCGCCACCATTGTTTATCGGGCGAAAGTTGTTGGCAAGAGTTTGGAAATCATTTTTACGTGTCCCGGGTGTTGACCTGAAGGGCTTCCTGCTTACACTCTGCATGTTTTTCAGGTATGGCGCTTTCGGGAGGCGATTTTATTATGATCATTCGTTGCAATATTCGAACTTTGGCATCCGATTCCGCGCAGGGTGGCGAGTCGCCTTCGGAAGGAACGGCATGCGAAGCTGAAACCGCCGAAAATGCCGAAAAATCAGGCGCGTCAGCAGGTAATTCCGGAACCGATGCGGCCCATTTGCAGGCAGCACTCGCAGAGGTCACCCAAAAGTTCAATGATACCAACGATCGGATGTACCGAATTGCGGCCGATTTTGAAAATTCGAGAAAACGTTGGGAAAAAGAAAAGAGCGACTTGAAATCCTACTGCATCTCGGAATTTGCTCGCGACCTTCTCCCTGTCATTGATTCGTTCGACAAGGCAATGACGGCCATTGAGCAGTTGACCGTGAACGTGGACACTGAAGAGGGCAAACAAGTCGCTTCAATTGTCGAGGGTGTTCAGCTGGTCTCAAAGGTCTTTGCCGACACGCTCAAAAAACATGGTGTGGAAAAACTTCCAGGTAAAGGCGAGGCCTTCAACCCCAACTTCCACAATGCCATTGCCAAGACAGTCGATGCGACACTTCAACAGGAAATGGTCGTCGATGAATTTTTGGCTGGATACCGAATCGGTGAAAGAATATTGCGAACTGCCATGGTGCGCGTCGCGAGTCCAGACTAATCCATTTGGTCACAAACGACACGTTCTTGTTGCTGTCGTTTTTTGCGTGCTGTTGTCGATTTTTTGTTCCCCTCGCGTTGTTGCTTCTCCTTCTGCAGATTCCGTTAACGCAGGTGAGCATTTCTTTCAGACACGAAACTTTGATTCCGCATTTGACAAGTTCAAGGAGGTGTTGGGTGACCCATATGCATCGCCCTCCGATCTCGCGCTTGCCCGCTGCCGCACGGGAATCATTTTCAGCATTCGCGATGATCAAAGGCAGGCTCGCAGCAATCTTGAATTGGCACTCAGTTCAAATGCATTGAACGCATCAGTTTCTCCACTTTGCTATTATGCGCTGGTCCAGATTTACGTCATGGACAGATCCTATGCAGACGCCAAGGCTCTGATGTTGCGTTATCCGGACCCGGTTTTTCCTGCGCAATATAAAGCGCGCGTTTATGCGATTGGGGTGGAGGTGGCGCGCCAGCTCAAGGACCTTGAATTCGAAGTTGGTCAACTCGAGCGTCTCGCCCGCGTCATGGAAATTGCCTCGCTGAAATCCGTCGACCTCAAAATTCTTGGAAATTGGGTCATCACAATTGATGAGGTCAAGCAAAGATTGGGAGATGCGCGCAGGCCACCGGCAGCCGCAGAGCCAGTGCCTGAGAAGAAGTCAAATGTCGTGGAGGTGCCGCCAAAGACGTCGGGCGGCGGAAGCTCGACAAATACAGCTGGAGCATCACCAACTGCAAAGTCCAATTCAACAAACTCGGTGCCTGCATCAATTGAGGCCCAGAGCACGATTGGTGGGCGCGATATTTTCACGGCGATTCGGGCTTTCCGGGAAGGAAAATTTCAGGAGGCTTTGGCTGAAACCGCAGATATTGTTGCCAATAACTCTTCACAGAAGTTTATTGCGGGCCAATGGCAAATAGATCAGATTCGCGAACGGGCCGACGCGCTCATCAAAGACGATCCAAGGCATATGCGTTTTGGTCTCATTCTTCCGCAAGGGACTGGAATGTTTTCCAGGCTGCAATTGAGAGCTCTCAAGGGCATTGCTGCATTCCTCGGTTCCCGGGCTGCGCGTGACGTCGATTATCAGGTCTTCGTCAGGACGGTTCCAAACGACTCGGGCGCCAGCGAGCGTGCGGCACTTGAACTGATCCTGAAAGACAAAGTGCATGCAATCATTGGTCCCTTCCAGGGTGCACAGGTGATTGGCACGGCCACCGCAGCCTCTTTTTTTGGTGTTCCAATGTACGCGCTTGGTCCGGTGACTTTTGCGCGCGAGCACGATGCAGGATTCGTCATCAGAATGGGAACCTTGGCTCAATCGCAGGCTCGCGCGCAGGCCGATTTTCTCAAGCGGCACAATCGAAAGACCGTTGCCATCATGTCGCCTTCGGATGGCTACGGAGTCGAAATGTCCAAGGCCTTCGAGGCTGCTTGCAAGACCGAAGGACTGCAGATTCAACGGGTCGAGTTTGTGGACGAGTACGCCGAAATTTTTCAAGAGCCGGTCAAATCTCTTCTGGGACCCCAGGAAGGAAAAAACCGGAGCGCCGAATATTGGAAGCTTGTGTCGGAAGGGCGAAAGAAGGCTGCTCAGGAGAAAAGAAAGTTTGATCCCTCCAGTATCAAGGCTCCTGCGTATGTTCCGTTCAACGCTCTCTTCGTGCCCGATTCTCTCGATCGGGTTCGACTGATTGCAAATACATTTGCATTTTTTGATGCAAGAAATGTTCGTTTTCTGGGTGACAGGACTTGGCAAGAGGCTGGTGGTCGTCAGTCGATCGCGGATCAATTTCTCAATGGTGCCAGGGTTCCAGTGCCAAAGTCGGGTTCTTTTTTACCCTTTCTTCGACGCGAATTGTCAGCGGGCGACAGCGTACTCGATATCGAAAGACAAGCGTTCGACAGTCTCCTGCTTGCGCGTACGGCGCAATACAAGGCAGGCGGTAACAACCCAGCCAAAATGGCTGCAGCGATGCAAGCCCAGGATTTCAGTGCAGATGGAACCGGTAAATATGGGCCCGTGGACGTCACTGGTGAGCCCAATATTCAATTCGAAATTACCCAATACTACAATGGAAACGTTTTGAATCCAGGAACTGCAACTGAGAATCTTGGAGACGAACAGGAAGTTGTTGACTGAATTTATTTTCTTCGGGTGTTGGTTATCCGAATCCCTGTTTTGATCTCAATTTCTTCCACTGAATTTAGTTTTTGAATCATGATCCTTCCAGACTTTCCGGAGAGTCCAGGTTTCGCGGCAGGAGATTCATCAACAAAATTGTCGGCTCCAGCGGGCAGCTCAGGGATATTGATTTGGTGGTTTGACATAATCAGACCAGAATCAATCGGTATTTTCCTGGAAAGCAATACGGCTGAGCTGGTCACGCTGTGAGGTCGACTGAAACCTCTCTCCTCCTCAATTGAACAGTGGAACCGCACTTTCCATGTGCCTTCAATCTTTTCAAGGTCGAGTTCTTCGCTGATCTTCTTCGTTTTGTAGATCAATGCCTGCGTTCCTTGGCTTGCCGGCGACTTGAAATTTTTTCCGCCCTCACCACCAGCTCCCGGAAGGATGCGCATGTCTGAAAATACAGGTAGACCTAGGTTTTCCAACGCAAAGACGAAAATGTTTCCTGCGTTGAAACCATTGAGGCCAGGTTGTCCCGGGAAAAGCGCCGCCGGGACAGGGTGATGCTTTTCGCTGAATTCAGCATTGGTTGGCCTCTCGAGAAGCTGCCGCAGTTTGACTTCACCCGAAATTGAAGGTCCTTCAGCATGGATTCCATGTGCATTCTTTGGTGCGCAAAATGATTGTGCTACCGCTGTTGAGTCGGGCAAGATTTGATTGATGACTTTGGACCGCCATTCCTCAGGTATGGCTGAATCCGTCCAATTCCAAGACTTTTCTTCTTCAAATCTCGTCCAGCTGATACTCGGCAGCGGCAATGTGAAGCGCGTCGTATGATCGGTCGCCGGTACGCAACGGCTATTGTTCGCGCAGGTGGCGTCGGCGCCTGCTTGTCCTGCTGTTCCCGAGGTGTCAACAACAGGAAGTTCCTGTCCAAGTGCAAAGACACGCACACTTCCGGAGTCTTTCCCGAATGCTCTCGTTTCGACTCTGAGGTAGCGGAAGTTTCGGCCAATCAACGTCAGGTTGTTTCCGTTGGTCTTTATTGTCATTGGTGAATTGGATGCAAATGTCGAGAAGTTCAATGTTGCATCTGTTTCCAAATTCAGTGTGTCTCCATTTTCGGAAATCCTCCCTATTTTTGCGAGCCTGCTTGTGTTTTTTTGATCCCGGGCCCAATCGTTAAAGTCCATTTCACCATCGGATTCGGATATGATTTCACCAACAGGGAATGTTGCAGGATTGGAATCCTCGGCCGTTGAGAATGTGTTCACCTCGGAAGGCAGTTCGCGTTTATTCTGGTCGCGGGGCTGGTTGGGGGGTTCAGAAACGACCGGTGGGAGTTGGGTGTTTGTGTCTTGTTGCGATCGATTTGGTTCCTCAGGCTGATTTTGCTCATCAGACCAATCTCCACAGCCATGGACGGAAATTCCAAGAGCGACTAGAAAAACGACTTTCAAAATGTTCATGGACATTGCTCCCCGCAAGAATTGCGAGCAGCACTATCGTTGAATAGTTTGTGTGTCTTGATGGACCGGCTTTGAGAAAAATGAGTCGGTCACGGTCTGAAAATTTTCAGTCTGTGTTCAATCGTATCCCAAAATCGTTCTGCGCACATCGCCCCAACGCAAGGCATCACGTATTCCATCGTCGATCGACTTCTCAGCACGCCAATTCAACATTTCTAGAGCCCTTTCGCAGCTCGCATATGAGCCGGCATTGTCGCCCGGGCGTGGCTCTGCGTCGGCTTTGTTGAGGGCTTTGCCAAAAACAGATTCAAACGAACGAACCAGCTCCTTGACCGTGACACCGTTTCCAGTGCCCAGATTTATGACTTCATACTTTTCACTTGATGCGTTTTTGGAAAAGACTGACTGGAAATTTTCCAACGCGGCGACGTGCGCTCGCGCAAGGTCCCAAACGTGAATATAGTCGCGCAACCCCGAGCCGTCCCGGGTTGGCCAGTTCACTCCGGTAATCTGAAATTGCGGCAACTTGCCACGGGCACAGTCCACCAGCTTTCCAACCACGTGCGAGGGTTCGCGCACGTGAATTCCACTCCTCAGCTTGGGGTCTGCGCCAATGGGGTTGAAGTACCTGAGAGCGATTGCCTTGATGGAATATGCGTTCGTGAAATCACGCAAGACCATTTCCATCATGTATTTGGTGCGAGCATAGGGGCTCTGAGGGTTCAGGGGTGAATGCTCGGTCACCTTGAACTGGGGAACCACATCGTAGATTGAGGCGGACGAGCTGAAGACCAGGCCTTCGATGCCATGGCCGACCAGATTGTTAAAAAATTCAACAGACTTGGAAACATTTTCCCTGTAATACTCATAGGGCTTTTCCATGGACTCAGGAACAACAATGAGCGCTGCGCAGTGGACGACAAGCTTGATTTCGGGGTGCTCGTTGAGGATGCGGTCGACCAGGACCTTGTCTGCGATGTCGCCTTGGTAGAATATATGTCCTTTGGTGAAGGCCAGTTGGCCCGTGACAAGAGAATCCAGAATGACCGGAGTGTGACCTGTGTCCTTGAGTGCCGAACAGATTGTGCTGCCAATGTACCCAGCTCCGCCTGTGACAAGAATTTTCACACTTCACTCCTCAACTGACCTGTGTTAGGCGACCCGATTGGCAGTGCAAAAAAGCCCACCAAGGAAAACGAAATGTTCCAAGACTACCTGTTTTACGGCACCGATGTCGAGACACGATACGCTTTCAGAATGGTGCACCTGACCACACTGACGCGGCATGCTCAGGCTTTGCATGGCTTGAATGCTCCCAGAGCCGAGATTTTGGGTCAGGGCTTGCTTGCCGGCGTGTTGTTGGCGTCAATTCTTGAAGACGAAGAGCGAATCAATCTGAGGATTCAGGCCAACGGCGACTTCACGATGGGTATCGAAACGACCCGGCACGCCGTGACCCGCGGTTATCTCGAATGCAACACGGACTCCGAGGTTATTGGCGATATCGATGCCGGCGGAAGGCCACAATTGCCATGGGTGATCCGTTCCCTGCGCAGCAAATCGAACACCAACAAATTGTTTGAAGGCATCACAGGAACCGAGACTCATTCGTTGGAAACTGCACTCAATGAGCATCTCGCTGCAAGTTACCAAATGAAGTGCAGACTCAAGATGGATTGTTGGCACAACCAAACAGACAACCTGTTGTACGCGGCCGGCGTGATTTATCTCGAACTGCCGAATCTCAAAAGCGAAGTTTCGAGCGAATTGTGGTCGCACGTCAACGCGATGCCTCCTCTGAGGTCGATTTTTGGCAATGCCGCTCATGATCCAGACGTGCTTTCGGCGCGTCTTATTCCTCATCAGGTGCGTGCCATAAACAGCCTCAATCCAGCCTGGGGATGTTCATGTTCACAAGAGTCTGTTGAGAGCATGTTGAAACAATTGGGACGCCGCGAACTCACGAGTCTTGCAGACGAGAAAAAGCCTGCCGAGATTCGTTGCCACTATTGCAACAAGTTTTTTTCGGTGGACGAGAACAGGTTGCGTGAATTGGCTTCGGAATGTCAGCCGTCTGTTCCCACTCCAGAGTCAAGCCTCATCAACTGACTCTGATGTCCGGATACTGAAGATCTGAACATCGGGCAGTTCTGGTGTCGCGCATTTCGGGCCAAAGCTAAAAAGGCCGTCACTCCCAACTTGGTGTGACGGCCTTTTGTTGCTCAGTTCGCTGAACCGGTTTCAATAACGATATGCCTCTGGCTTGTATGGACCTTCAACCGGAATATTGAGGTACTCGGACTGCTTGCTCGACAGCTTTGTCAGGCTGACACCGAGTTTTGCCAAGTGCAGGCGAGCCACTTCTTCGTCCAGCTTCTTTGGCAGAACGTACACGCCCACGGGGTAGTTCTTTGAATTCGTCCAAAGTTCAATTTGAGCCAGAACCTGATTCGTGAAGCTTGTGCTCATCACGAATGAGGGGTGACCATTGGCACAACCCAAATTCACCAAACGGCCTTCAGCAAGAAGAATAATCTCGTTGCCGGTTGTGAACTTGTACTTGTCGACCTGAGGCTTGACGTTTGTGTGCTGAACGCCGGGAGTTGCCTTGAGTCCCGCAACGTCGATCTCAACATCGAAATGGCCGATGTTGCAAACGATCGCTTGGTCTTTCATTTTCTGCATATGCTCAGCCTTGATCACATCGCAGCAACCTGTCGCCGTGACGAAGATGTGTCCTTCAGGCAGCGCTTCTTCGAGTGTGAGGACCTCATATCCTTCCATCACAGCCTGAAGTGCATTGATGGGGTCGATTTCCGTGACGATCACGCGAGCGCCCATGCTGCGCATCGAGCGGGCTGAACCTTTGCCCACATCGCCAAATCCGCAGACAACGACGGTCTTTCCGGCAACCATCACGTCGGTGGCGCGCTTGATTCCGTCGACAAGAGATTCGCGACATCCGTAGAGGTTGTCGAATTTGCTCTTGGTCACGGAGTCGTTGACGTTGATCGCTGGCACCTTCAACTCACCGCGCTTGAGCATTTGGTAGAGGTGATGCACGCCAGTGGTCGTCTCTTCCGAGATGCCGCGGATCTCGGACAGCATTTGTGGATATTTCTTGTGCACCCAAGAGGTCAGGTCGCCGCCGTCGTCGAGGATCATGTTGGGGCCTTTGCCGCCAGCAAACTTCAATGATTGCTCAACACACCACCAATATTCATCTTCCGTTTCTCCTCTCCAGGCGAACACCGGGATGCCAGCCTTGGCGATTGCCGCAGCAGCTGTGTCCTGAGTCGAGAAAATGTTGCAACTCGACCAACGCACTTCAGCGCCGAGTTCGATGAGGGTTTCAATCAAAACGGCAGTCTGCACGGTCATGTGGAGGCAGCCCGCAATGCGCGCGCCCTTGAGGGGTTTTGTCTTTCCGAACTTTTCACGGAGGATCATCAATCCTGGCATGTCTTTTTCCGCGATTTCGATTTCGCGGCGGCCCTGGGTAGCAAGAGCAATATCTTTTACTTTGTAATCCACGGAAAGCTCCTTCTGGTGTCGACCAAATTGCAGATGCGGCGCGACCTTAACGCAAGATTCCGCGCCGCTCAAGAGTATGCCCAGCCGTTGTCCGAAATTATTTTTACCGAAAAATCAGCCTATTCCCACTCAATTGTCGCTGGCGGCTTCGAGGTGATGTCGTAAACCACGCGACTTATCCCGGGAACCTCATTGGTGATCCTGCGCGACACAGCTGCCAAAAAATCGAGAGGCAATCGCGACCAATCAGCTGTCATGCCATCAGTTGATCCAACGCATCGCAAGGCGACAACTGAATCATAGCTTCTGCCGTCACCTTTGACTCCTACGGATTTCACGGGCAGCAGGACCGCAAAAGCCTGCCATACCGAGTCATACAGATCATCTGTTTTGAGCTGGTCAATCAGGACTTTGTCAACTTCCCGCAAGAGCGCGAGTCGGTCCCGAGTGATTTCTCCAAGAACTCTCAAGGCAAGCCCGGGACCAGGGAACGGATGTCGTCTGATAAAGTCCTCAGGAATACCTAACTCTCTTCCCAGTGAGCGGACTTCGTCCTTGAACAAGTGACGGAGAGGTTCAACCAGCGACATGTTCATTTTTTCCGGCAGTCCGCCGACGTTGTGGTGGCTCTTGATGACTTGCGCTTGACTGGATGAATGGGATGACTCAATGACGTCGCTTGCGATTGTGCCCTGCACGAGTGCCTTGCAGTTTGAATATTTTTTGCTTTCGGATTCGAACACATCAATGAACGTCTTGCCGATAATTTTTCGCTTCTGCTCCGGGTCGGTGATGCCCTGCAGACGGCCCAGAAACAGTTCCGATGCATCGACGGGGTGCACATTGAGTTTCAACTTCGACTTGTAAAGATCGAGCGTGCTTTTGAATTCATCCTTTCTCAGAAGCCCGGTGTCGACAAAGATGCAATGCAGTCGGTCGCCAATCTCCCGGCTCACCAAGGTTGCGGCCACGGTCGAATCCACTCCTCCACTGAGTGCGCAGATCACTTCCGAATTAGAGGGCAATTTATCCATCTGATTCTTGAGTATTTCTTCAGATTTTTCCAAATACTTTTTTGATTCCCGGGTCTCTCCAATTGCGCAAATCTTGGAGAGGAAGTGATGAACAAGTTTTCGCCCGTTTGTGGTGTGCATCACCTCAGGGTGATACTGCAGTCCAATCAATTTTCTTTCCGGATCACAGATCACGGCATTAAGATTATCTTCGCTCTGGCAAACGATATGAAAGCCTTGTGGCAAGGTTTCAACATGATCGCCATGGCTCATCCAGACCTGATCCTTCATCAAATCCGATGGCAAAAATTCCGAATCGCCATTGATGATCCTGAGGCGTGCAGGTCCATATTCGGCCTTTGTCCCGCGTGTGACCCGACCACCCAGCAGGTGAGCCATCAATTGCATTCCGTAGCAGATTCCAAGAACTGGCCGGCTGCCATCGAACCATCGCTTGTCGATTGTCGGCGCATTCTGTCCATAGACGCTCTGGGGGCCGCCCGAAAGAATGATTCCACTCAAGTTTTTATTGTTGCAGTGGTCTGCATAAAGCTTGTCGTGTGCTGCAACGACCTCAACCTCGATGCCTTGTTCCCTGACGACCCGGTGAAGAACTTCTGTGTACTGTGAACCGAAATCGATGATCAAAATCATTATGTCGAGCCCTCGCCAATCGGTTTTCTGTTAGAACGGCCGTGTGGAATAGTTGGGTGCTTCCTCGGTGATTTGAACATTGTGAACATGGCTTTCACGTAGACCTGCGCCTGTGATTTCCACGAAGCGTGCGCGCGTCCTGAGTTCTTCAATTGTGGCTGCACCAACGTAGCCCATTCCCGCGCGCAAACCACCCGAGAGTTGATGGACGACATCAGCGAGTTGTCCCTTGTAGGGAACTTGTCCTTCAATTCCTTCCGGGACGAGCTTTTGATCGTTGATTGAGCCCTGGAAATATCGATCCTTTGAGCCCAATTTCATCGCACCAATCGAGCCCATTCCGCGGTATTTTTTGAACACCTTGCCCTGAAAAAGAACTCGTTCACCGGGAGCTTCATCTGTACCTGCAAACAGGCTTCCAACCATGACGGCGTGGGCGCCTGCAGCAATTGCCTTGCAAATATCGCCACTGTACCGCAGGCCGCCATCGGCGATGATTTTGACCTTCGTGTTCTTGAGTGCTTCAGCCACCGACATCACCGCTGTGATCTGTGGAACTCCCGTCCCTGCAACGACGCGTGTCGTGCAAATGGATCCGGGACCAATACCAACCTTGACCGCGTCAACGCCCACCTCGGCGAGTGCCTGAGCAGCCTTGCCGGTCGCGATGTTTCCCGCGACAAGGAAGATTGCGCTGCCATATTTGTCCTTGATGGACTTGGCTGCCTCAATCACTCCTGAGCTGTGTCCATGTGCGGTGTCTACGATGATGAGGTCGACGCCGGCTTCCACGAGCGCAGGAACTCTCTGATTCAAATCCTGTTCGCCGACTCCAACCGCAGCGCCAACCCGGAGGCGTCCGCGGGAATCTTTGGTTGCATTCGGATAATCGCGTCGGTTGCGCAAGTCCCGCAGAGTCATCAGTCCGCATAGCTGATTCCGTTCATTGACGAGCGGAAGCTTTTCGATGCGGTGCTTGTGGAGCAGGCGGGTTGCTTCATCAGCCAAATTCTCGGTGACGCGCTCCGGAGTGCCCGGTACCTGCAAAGTGATGAGTTTGTTGCGTGGCGTCATAAGCTCGGCAACCGGCTGCGACTCCCTTTCTGCACTGCGCAGGTCACGTGAAGTCAGCAATCCCACAATCGCGCCGTCGCTCAAGACAGGCAAACCGGAAATTCTTCGTTCGCCCATCATTCTCTTGGCGTCAGCCACAGTGGCGTGTGAGTCAAGGCAATGAGGCTCGATGACAATTCCTGCCTCACTCCGTTTCACTGCGGCAACCTGAGCGGCTTGTTCTTCGGGCGGCATGTTTTTGTGAATAATCCCGATTCCACCCAGTCGCGCCAGTTGGGTTGCGAGCCGGGCCTCGGTCACCGTATCCATCGCCGCCGAAAGCAGCGGAAGCGACAATTCAAAGTTGTCTGCGAGTCTGGTTGAAAGATCGACCTTGGAAGGTAAAACATTCGATGCGTCCGGAACCATTAATACGTCATCGAAGGTTAAGCCGCGCATCGAAATCTTGGTAGAAAAATCAAAATTCACGAAGTCCTCCAGGGGTAGGATGGAAACCGTTATAAGGAACTTCAATACCCCCAATTAACCTCCACGGCATAAAATATCAAACCAAAATGGCTAAAAACATTGCAGATGTTGGCGGCGAAAAAAAATCAAAATCCACCCTTGACACCCCGCCCGCACGTGGCTAAACACGGCCCTCACGCAGAAATGCAGGTTCTTTGAAAAGAGAAGAAAGAAGTCACAGAGTGCGGGAAGAGCCGCACGCG
>JBMSQQ010000061.1:0-21028 GCA_049423385.1 Silvanigrellaceae bacterium
GACTATTCCCAGAGCGCGGATCTTCATTTGCGCGGCGAGTGGGGAGTCTGGGAGTTTGCAAAGAACGAACTCGCAAGCACCGTCAGTGCTCCGAGCAAAACGAGGCAATTGAATGTCTTGCCATTGGGACTTGCTGTGGATGCCAGGTTGTTGCCATTGTCTGTAATTGGAGTCGGATCCCGAAACTCGGTGGGTGCAAATGCACGGGTCGATGCTGATTTGGTGCTTGGTAAACTCTACTACTCCAATGACACCGAACTTTTGCCGCCGAAATCGATTGGCGATTCCGACAAGGGAAAAATGTACAGTCTTCGATTGGGTCTATCTTTCGAAAAGACGGACTGGGAATCGCAGATTTTTCTTGATTATTCGACCATGAAATTTTCACGCACGACAAATTCCAACACCCTTTCGAACTCTATTGTTCAATGGGGAGTCGGCCTGCGGGCTGGTATTGAGATTTAGTCAATACATACATGTTCTTAGATTAAACTTTTGAATCATTCCCTGTTCCAGCCGATCCCGTTTTGAGTTGAGCGAGAGGGGTTGAATCATGGGAAATATCCATCGGTGTCACCTTGTTGGTTCGGTTTTCAGTGTGCTTGCGGTGATTTGCCTGGGAGGCTGTGGAGAGACAAAATCATCGTTCACCAACATTGAGAGACTGGCACCCCGCAAGGACACTGTTTCAGTTTCCTCGGCGTCGGATGCGAATGCAAAAAAGCCACCAGCTGCCGACAATACCTTTGCCAATGCTGCGGAAAAGTTTGAGACCGGCGCGATGTCGTTCACGAGTCAGGTCTATGATAATCCTCCAAATGACTTTGTGTTTGTGGTCGACAACTCCAAATCCATGGTGAGCCAAATCAACAAGTTTGTTGCCGGATTCGATTCCATACCCGCGAACATGTATCCTGCGAACACCCGGTTAGCCGTGATGAACACGATGATCGGAAAACTGAAGACCCCTTCGGTACCGGCTGAGGCGGTTTATATCGAAAATGATCTTTCACTGACATCGGCCGAGAGGTCTTCTTTCATTGATGTGTTTGCAAGCGAACCGGGGTTTCATAAATTCATAAACTATTCAAGAGTGTCGGATCACAAAGCCAAAGTGAGTGCGTTTCAAGCGGGCTGGAAATACGCGGAATACACGGGCAAAGACATTCCACACTTTCCGCTCGCTGTATGTGAATCCGAATGGTTTTTGCCATCGGCGAAGAATGCGACGGGACAATCCTGCCTCAAGGCAGCAATGCAGATTTCTGGTGAACTTGGAATTGAGGCAGGTTTGACTGCAATCATGCAGTTGGTTGCTCAAAATTCCAACTCTTCACTGTTTAGAAAAAATTCATTTGTTCATTTTGTGTTTTTGTCAGACACGCATGATCCTGGCATCGACGATGAAGAGTTGGTAAAGGCTCGCCCGGATTTTGTGAACATTGAAGATGCTGTGCGGAAAAACTCACCTGTGGTGGCGGTCAAGTTGCACGGAGTCGTGCCCAAAAAGGCGTGCGTATCGGCAGAAGCAACCCATGACTTTTCCTATCTTCCCAGAATAGACGCATCTGGCGGTGTTGCAGTAGATTCGTGCGACAACAGTGTCAACTACTCAGCCGTGGTGACCAAAATATTCAACGAGGGGAAAAAGCACCCTCCGTTCAAACTTGGCGTGAAGCTTGCAAAAGATGTCAAGGTGAAAGTTGATGGAAAGCCCTGGAAGGATTTCAATGTGATCAGCGGACAATCAGTGGAATTGTCCGGGCTGGATTTAACTGTGGCGCACAAGATTGATGTGGAATTTCTCGTCCCGGGGAAATGAATCTTCAAAACAGGATTGAAGATTCAAGGACTATTTCAACAACGCGGCCCACTGTCGTGCCACCCCGAAGCCTGTTTCTCAAATTCAGGCAAGACGTTTTCACGGGGACCGAAAGATCTGACCTTGCCGTTTTCCATCCACAACACGAAGTCACAATGAGCAAGCGTTGAAAGCCTGTGCGCAACAAGAATACGGGTCCGCTGGGAGAGCAATTGTGAAAGTGCCCATTCAAGCTTTTGTTCCGAGGCCGGGTCGATGGCACTGGTGGCTTCATCCATCACGATGACGGGTGTGTCCTGAACGATGGCGCGCGCCAGACAAACGAGTTGTCGCTGACCAGCTGAAAAATTCGCACCCCGCTCGTGGACGTTTTGATCCAGACCACCTTCTCGCTGAAGAACGTTCTCGAGACCCAGCGTTGAAAGCACATCGACGAGTTGCGTATCGATGTCTTTGCGTATCGTCAGGTTGTCTCGCAGGGTGCCGCGGAACAGAGTGGGTTCCTGGGGAATGTATGCCAAAGTGCTGCGCAGCGAATCGAGGTCGTGACCATGGTCTGTTGAAGACAATCCACAAATTGAAACTGATCCGGATTCCACAGCGTAGAGTGAAAACAGGGCCTGCACGAGCGAGCTCTTTCCGCTGCCCGTGCGTCCCACGATGCCCAGGCTTTTGCCCGCAGGAAGAGTAAACGTGACATCATCAAGGACAAGCGGTTTTCCTGGAAAATAGCGCATGGCCAGGTTCTTCACTTCGATTCCCTTGGCCGTTTGCGCGTTTGAATGTGTGCCAGTGGTCTCCACCGGACGACGTTTGTAATCATCCAGACGTTCTGCACCTGTGAGGGCTTCCTCGAATTGAATCACATATTCAAAATACTGCTGTAGCGTGGTTGAAAGTAGCCAGACTTGAGTCAGCACAACCACAACATGACCGACGCTGATGACGTGATTCTGCTGGAGCAAGATTCCGGCTCCACCGATGAAAATCAAGCTAAGTGCTGTGACCAGACTCATTTGAAAAGAAAAATGTGTGCTGGTTCGCTGTTGGTTGAGCCGTTCATGTTGAAGGTGACCCGAAAGAGTGTTGAACCGTCGTGTGAAATGTTCTTGTCGACCATAGACCTTGACGGTGCGGGCTCCTTGGGTGGTCTCGGCAAAGTGGGCAATCGCGGGACCCCGCGCTGCAGACACCTTTCGACGTGCTGTGCGGATGTTCATTCGGTTCCAGAAGTAAACCGACAAATACGAAGCCCCGACCAACACCGCAGCCGGAATTCCCCAGACTCCTGAAAGTGCAATAAAGACAAGGCAAAGAATGGCATCGAAACTGAGGCTGATGAATTCACCCATCGGCCCACCCGTCATGCGCAGAACACTTTCAAAGTCGCTCGAAAAGCGGGTCAGGGCGCGTCCCACCGGGGTGCGGTCGAAAAAGGTCATCGGAAAGCGGGACACCCTGCGCACAACGGAGTCGTGCAGTTGGCCTGCAGCACGTGTGCCGATGCGGGCAATGGCGACGCGGAAAACGAGATTCAGCACCAGTGCGCAGGCAACCATGCCAATAATCAAGGCTGCGAATTGGGCTGAACTCCAATTCGACATGGTTCCGGGAAGGTTGCGGCATTCGGGTCCAACACATTGAGAGTCGATCCAAAGTCCAACGACACTGGCGGAACCCACAAGGCAGGTGCGGGCCACGAGTCCCACCAAAAGTGTTGCCGCCAAAGATAACTTCCAAGGTGCATAGGCTTCGCGCAGACTCTGCCACACCTGACTTTTATACTGCCCCTGAAACTCGATTTCATTTTCCAGATACTTGCTCGTCGGGGGCAAGGACGCATTGATCATTTTGCCACCTCGGTCTGCAGTCGTCCTTGATTGAGTGTCCAAACTGCATCGCAGAAAGGAAGAACCGACAAGCGATGCGAGACGAGAAGTCGGGTTTTGTTTTTCCAAAGTCCAAAAAGAAGATTTTCGACCAGCTGTTTTTCGGTTGCAACATCAACAGCGCTCAAGCAATCGTCGAGCAAGAGCACTTCACGACCCAGACCCAATGCACGTGCGAGGCTGAGCCGCTGGCGCTGGCCACCGCTCAGATTCACTCCGCGTTCGCCAATTTCGGTGTCGAGTCCTTCGTTCATCAGACTCAGGTCATGGGAAAACGCGCTCAAGTTCAATTGGTTGAGCGTGGTAGTGTCGCGGTCGGAAGGAAGGTTGTAATTGAAGCCAACGTTGTCGCGAATATTGGCACTCATGACAAAGCCGTCCTGAGGCACAAAACCATAAAAAGCGCGCAGTTGTGAAAGAGGCAATTCAAGCGCATTGCGCCCAAAAATTTCGTAACTTTCAAATTCGCAGGGAATCTCGCGCAGCAATGCATGCAGCAAAAGTGTTTTACCGGAACCCACCGGGCCGACAATGGCGACACAGCTTCCGGCCGTCACCTCAAAGTCGAGGTTGTCGAGAATGACCTTGTTGTTTTGCACGACCCGCAGGCCGCGCACCTTGAGGGCGGGAGCGTCCTTTACCAGCGGTGGCAACATCGGTGAAATATCCGAGCCCGGGTTTGTCTCGCCCGGTTCGCGTTCCAGCGCCAGATAATTTTCCAGCCGCCGAACCGAAGTCATTGCGTCAAGTGTGTTGACCAAAGCCCATGGAAAACTGCGCAGCGGGCGGACCATGAAAACTCCGCACAGCCAAAGTGCGGCCACAAGGCTGCCCGCGCTGACTTCGGGCCGCAAGGCAATGTAGGTCAGGGCAACAGCGTTGAGCATGTAAGGAGCCACCTGCATCACTCCGTTCATGGCTGAGCCGTTGCTGACCTGTCGCAGTCGGGCGTCTGTTTCGTTGCCACGTGCATTGAAGATTTTTTCTTCAAATTTTTTGCTCCAACCGAGCATGCGCACAGCGCGCATGTTCTGCAGCCATTCGTTGATGATGGCCACCCTGGCTGCGGTTGCCGCTTTTGAACGGCCAAACAGGCGAGCCTGTCGGCGTGCCATGAAAAGGCAAATGAACAAATTGGCAAAAGCGGTTGCCAGCAGCGGAGCCGGCGGAAGGTCGTCCATCCACATCAGGGCAAACGGAAAGCTGATGAGCGGAACTCCTGCGATGGCGATGAGTGGGAGTACTTCTTCAAACAACGAGACGACCGCATTGATGTCTTGTGCATAAAGACTCACTGTTTCACCAACGGTGAACTTGAATCGTGATTCACCCCGCAGCGCCAAAGTTTGTTCGTATATTCTTTCAGCGATTTGTCGGTGGACGAGTGTGCCTTCACGGACAAAAAGCAATTTGCAGAGCGATTGCAGAACTTGGGCCAGAAAGAGTCCCAAGGCTGCGATCAAGAGCAATGGCCAGAGTTTTTGTTCACTCGTGTTTGACTTGAGATTGTCGACAAAAGACTTTTGCGCAAACACACCCATGAGTGCTGCAGCAGTGCTCAAGATTCCGAGTGAAAACAGACCGAGCCTCTTGAGGGGGCGCTGTTTGAGAATGAACGGGAACAGGCGTGCCATGTTGCTGCTCCGGCATTGCTCTGGGTTGGCGGTATTCCGACTCGAAAGGTTTACTCTGAATTGGCTCTCAACCTCAAGGAGGCATTTGACCGTTCGGTTCGCAAATGTTAGCAAACCCGCCTGAAAACTGTGCAAGAACCAGGCTAATCCAGCCTCCGCGCGACAACCCGGAGCATGGCAAACATGAGCAAAACAACTCTGGGAATTGTGGTGCCCCACACACACTGGGACAGGGCGTGGTATTTGCCCTTCCAGGCTTACCGATTGCGACTTGTCGAAATGATGCAACAGCTCATCGGTTGGATCGAGTCGGGTGCGTTGCCTTTGTTTGTTCTTGATGGACAGACGGTGTTGCTCGAAGATTATCTTGCCATCCGTCCGCAGGATGAGCAGCGGATTCGTTCGCTTGTTGAAACTGGCAAAATCAAGTTGGGGCCCTGGTACACAATGCCGGATTGCTTTCTGGCCCGGCCCGAATCACTCATCCGCAATCTGCAGCGTGGTTTGCAGATGGCAGAAGAAATGGGCGGAGCGTCGCGGGTCGGATACGTGCCCGATTCCTTCGGCCATTTCGCTCAACTTCCACAAATCCTGGCCGGACTCGGAATCGACTCGTTTCTTTTTATGCGCGGAATGCCTGTCGAGCTTAGGGATAAAACCGGTGCCGTGTTTGTTTGGCAATCGCCCGATGGATCGCAAGTGCTCTCAACATTCCTGAGGGAAGGATATTTTCCTCTCGGCGCTTTGGGGCAGGAGAGTTTCCACGGCCGTTATGATGGCCTTGCGGGACGTGTCGAATTGGCACAACAGCGACTCGACGACACCCTGGCCCGGCTTGCACCCTTCCACAAGGAACCGGTCGTGGTTTTGCCAGCCGGTGGCGATCACCTTCCAGCGCGTGATGACCTTGCGGGAATCGTGTCTGAGCTCAATGAATCCCGGCAAGACATTGAATTGCGATTTGGCGGCTTCGAAGATTATTTGCAGCAGTTGAAGTCCGCGTTGGCTGGCAGACAGCCGGCTATCTACGCTGGCGATCTTCTTGGCCAGGCCGACCATCCATTGCTGCGCAACGTTCTTTCTTCGCGCATTGACCTCAAGATTTTGAATCATCAAGCCCAGTCGCTGCTCAGTGGAATCGTCGAGCCATTGTTGGCTTGGTCCCGCGCGCAAAACATGCCTGTTGTGGATGCAGCACTGCTGCAGACCGCGTGGGATGCGCTTCTCAAGAATCATGCACACGATGATATTTGTGGGTGCAGTGTGGATGAAGTGCACGTGGACGACGTGCAACGCTTCCGCGAAGTAATCTCGCTTAGCGAGGAAATCATCAACCGGCAAGTGGAACACATTGTCCAGCAGCGGCTTTCTGCAAACGAAAACGGTCGTTCCGCTCGGGTGTTTTTGTTCAATCCACATCCATGGCCCGTGAATGTGAAGCGCCGGGTGCGCGTCCTGTTGCACGATGAGGGCGGAGAGTTTTCGCAGGAGTCGGAGGCTCGTGAACTCACGGCAGTCAGTGCGACCGGAAAAACCGTCGAGCTCTTGGTTTTGTCGACGCGTTGCAAGGATATCCGCAATAGATATTTGGAAACCACATGGGGCCGCAGTTACGAAGTCTTGTTGAACGTTGAAGTGCCTGCATTGGGTTTCGAGATCGTGACTGTTTCCGAAATTGAACAGCCATTCGTCGAACCGCTGCAGGCGTCGCCGCAAAAGAATGTTCCGCAAGAGTTATTGGAATCCATCCGTTTTGAACTCGATGCCGATTTGGGTGATGGCTATTCGTTTGGACCATGCCCTGAATTGGGTGTTTCAGTGGCGCGTCTTTTGAGCGCCGAGGCGGATTCAAAAGATCCCGATGTCTTTCATTTGAGCTACGAAATCGAAGGCGCAAGTTTTATTCTGCGCGATGAGTTGGGCAAGAAGGGTTTGCAAGATTGCGTCGGCCCACGCAGCAAAACCACAATCTGCGTGATGGCAAGCCACAATCGTTCCTCGTTCAGCAACAGCGATCCTGCCGGATCCGCTGCAGATGTCGAAGACAGCGCTTGGGAACTGGCAATTTCCTACACGAACGTATTCAGCAACAGCCGATTGCGATTGGTTTTTGATCCCGGTGTCATTGCATCCGGCAATGGAGCAGGACTTGGTGAAAGCGTGAAGATATTTGCACATGGTCAAGCACAGTGGAACGAGCTTTCGACTCGTCCCCAAGCGCCTGATCTTTGGCAGGGACCTGTGGCAAAGCCCGCTTATCCCGGAGAAAAACCATATCCAGTGCACCACGCCAACGATGGCGTGGTCATCTCGGGAACGCGCAGAAGTGCATTTGTGGGTGGTGATGGTCTTCATGAATTTGAAGTCGTCGAGACTGCATTGGCGGCCTCTTTGGTTTCGGCGCAATCAGGAGCTGCAGCAGACGAGACGAGAACCGCTAACGCTGCTCCTGCTGTGGCCGTCACGCTCCACCGCGCAGTTGGTTCGTTGTCGGTGCGCGGAGGGCTCATTCGCTCTTGCCAGGCAGGCCCCCAGCGTCCAACTCCCGATGCTCAGCTTCTGCGCTGTATCGACCACCGCGTGACTTTGGGTTTGGCGGGTTCGCACCAGCGCGCAATGCGCTTGTTGAGGCAGGGAGTGCATCCGGTGTGGAGCCAGGAATGTCCGGTGGTGCCAACAATTCTCTCTGCCAATGAAAAGACCACTGCGACGCGCCCTGCGGCGATTGCCTCCAGCATGATTGATATTGGCAGCGCGCCATTGGAGATGATGTGTTTGCGATCCTCGACGACTGCCGAAGTATTGATTCTGCGGATCGTCAATCCAGCATGCGAGCCAGTCGATGCAGTATTTAATTTGGGAGATGCATTCGTTGGCTATGCCCGAGCCACACGCACACAGATCGACGAACAAACGGTCTTGCCTTCGGGTCTGCAATCCATCGCCGAAAATAAATTCAAATCACGTTTCAAACCCTTTGAAATTCAGACCTGGAAACTTGAAAAATGTTGAAAATCACCGGTACATTTCTCGACGAAATCACCCACGACATTCCACCGCAGAATTGGGGGCGCCGCGAATGGGCTGCCGACTTCGATGCCATGAAGGCCATCGGCATCGACACCGTCATTCTTATTCGGGCTGGATACCGTGAGCGTCTGACCTTTGATTCCAAAGTCATCAATCGTCATCGCAAGTGCCTGCCGGCTTATCAGGATCTGGTGGACGTCTTTCTGACCGAGGCGGAACGCTGCGGAATGAAATTTTTCTTCGGCACTTATGATTCAGGCGAACACTGGATTTCCGGCGACTACAAAAAAGAAAGCGATTTGAACAGGGATTTCTGCAGCGAGGTGATGGACAAGTACGGTCATCGCAAAGCTTTTGCAGGTTGGTACATCAGTCACGAGATCAATACCTTTGATGCAGGAATGATGCGTGTTTATGATGAGCTTTCCACCCACCTGCGTTCGCTCAAAAAGATCCCTATCCTCATGTCGCCCTATGTGAAGGGCGTCAAGCAGTTTGGTGCCGAAGCCATTTCGCTCGACAGGCACGTCAAGGAATGGGGTTCTGTGTTTCGCGACCTCGAGGGCAAGGTCGACATCGTGGCCTTCCAGGACGGACAAATGTCATTCCTGGAATTGCCTGACTACCTGAAGGTCAATCGCGAATTGGCCGTCAAACACGGATTGCAGTGCTGGAGCAACCTCGAGAGTTTTGATCGCGACATGCCGATCAAATTTCCTCCGACCGACATCCGCAAGCTCATCTACAAGGCCGAACAGGCTTCGGCCGCGGGCGTCGACAAGCTCATCACCTTTGAATTTTCGCATTTCATGAGTCCGAATTCGATTTATCCGGCAGCTCATCAATTGTACAAGCGCTACCAGGAATGGATGCGCGGAGAGGAACTGTGAAAATGCAGTCGGCACCAGCGTCACGTGAAACTCTCTCTCGCCTTCGCCGTGAATTTGAGAGTGAACTTTTTGAGAATGTGATTCCGTTTTGGGAGAAGCATTCCTGGGACAAAGAAAATGGTGGTTTCTGGAACTGCCTCGACCAAAGTGGAAAAGTTTTTGATGTGACCAAATATGGTTGGTTGCAAGGGCGCGAAACCTGGTTGTTCAGCAAGCTTTACCGCACGGTTGAAAAAAAGCCGTTGTGGCTCGAGATGGCACGCAGTGGTGCCGAATTTTTGCGTCACAAGGCACTCACGTCAGACGACCGCATTCCTTTCCGCATGACTGCCGAGGGCAAGCCGGTTTACGTCCAGCGCAAGATCTTCAGCGAGTGCTTTTACATCATGGCCATGGCGGAATATTCGCGCGCCAGTGGTGACGAAAGTTACATGCGTGAAGCGGAGCGGATGTTTGCCAAGGTCTGGGAATGGGCCTTTGACTGGCGCAAGGTTGGCAGACCTTCCTATGAAGGCGAAACGCCGCTGCAGTCTTTGGCTGTCCCGATGATTCTGATGAATCTCATCGAGGAACTCACCGACGGCAATGCAGCGCCTTACCAAAAACAGTTGGCTGATTGCCAAAGTGCCTTTTTGCGCCACGTTAAGCTCGACGAAAAGCGGGTCTATGAATTCGTTCGTCCCGACGGTTCGTTGTGTTTGGACATCCCCGAGGGCCGGCAGTTGAATCCGGGCCATGCCATCGAGGCGGGTTGGTTTTTGCAACACTGGGCACAGCGACAAAAGAACAAAGAGCTTTCAGATCTCGCCATTCAGGTGGTGCGCTGGTCGCATGCCGAAGGCTGGGACAAAGAGAATGGTGGTTTGTTTTATTTCCTCGACGCCCGTGGCCATTCGCCTGTGCAATTGGAATGGAACATGAAACTCTGGTGGCCACATTGCGAAGCACTCTATGCGCACCTGCTCAATTACAGTCTGACAGGCAGCACGATCGACTGGGAGTTCTTCCAGTCAACCAAGGACTACACCTTCGGGCATTTTCCAGATCGCACCCATGGTGAATGGTTTGGCTACCTCGACAGGCAAGGGCGGGTGAGCCAGTCGTTCAAGGGTGGCGCATACAAGTGCGCATTTCATGTTCCCCGGGCACTGCTGTTGTGCCGCAACTTGTTGGCAAAAATGGAGACAGCACAATGAACTGGTTCAACGGTACAAATCTTCTCGGCGGGCTCGATTACGCTGTTATTGGCGCGTATCTCCTGGGCATCATGATTTTGGGCCTGTGGCTCGAGCGCAAGGCACGCGGCAGTATCGACGCCTACTTTCTCGGCAACCGCGATTTGCCATGGTGGGCGTTGGGTGCGTCGGGCATGGCCTCCAACACCGATATCGCCGGAACGATGGTCATTACCGCGCTCATCTATTCTTTGGGCGTGAAAGGATTTTTCATCGAAATCCGCGGCGGGATTGTTCTCATCATGGCATTCTTCATGATTTTCATGGGCAAGTGGACACGCCGAGCGCAGGTGATGACCCTTGCTGAATGGATGAAACTTCGTTTTGGTGATGGCCGCGAAGGACGCACGGCTCGCCTTATCAGTGCTCTTGCAAATCTTGTCGTTTCGATTTGGATCATCAGCTATTTCGCCGTCGGCGGCGGAAAGTTCTTTGGCATGCTGATGGGAATTGATGATCGTGTCGCATCGATTGCACTCATTCTCCTGACGATGGTCTACACAGCTGCAAGTGGTTTTTATGGTGTCGTTTGGACGGATGTCGTGCAGGGTGGGCTTATTCTCGTGGCCGTGCTGTATGTGATTTTCGTCGCAATGACGCAGGTGAACTTGCCTCCTGAATTCACCGTCTCGGTGCCCGACGGCCATGGTGGATTCGAAGCGGTCCGCACGACCCTCAATGAGTGGGCAAACATTTTGCCACCGATGAATCTGGAATTGCCGGGCGAGTATTCGCGCTACAATATTTTCGGCATCACTGTCTTTTTCTATCTGCTGAAGACTTGTATCGAGGGCTTCGCTGGTGCGGGTGGTTATACAAGCCAACGCTATTTTGCGGCCAAATCCGATCGCGAGGCAGGACTTCTCTCTCTGTTTTGGATTCTTCTTTTGTCGTTCCGTTGGCCGTTGGTCATGGGGCTTGCGATATTGGGAATTCACCACGGAATCACCACTGGTAAGATCATCGATCCGGAACTTGTTCTGCCGACTGTGCTTGCCGAGTACATGCCACCGGGCATGAAAGGGCTGGTGATTGCCTGCTTCATGGCGGCGGCGATGTCGACCTTCACTGCGGTGATCAACGCCGGTGCAGCATATTGGGTGAAAGATATTTACGAAACGTTCATCAATCCCAAGGCTTCTTCCAAAACTCTCGTTTGGCATTCGCGACTTGCAACAGTTGCGATTGTTGTTCTTGGATTGGCTTTCAGCCTCGACAGCGTGAACATCAACGACATCTGGGGATGGATCACCATGGCCTTTGGTACGGGCTTGTTTGTTCCACTTTTGTTGCGCTGGTACTGGTGGCGCTACAACGGCTACGGATTCGCACTCGGCACGCTGTTTGGAATGCTTTCTGCGGTGCTCATCCGTGTGCTGAAAATTGATTTGCCCGAGTACATGGGATTCGTTGCTCCCAGCGCAATTTCGTTGGTCGGTTGTATTGCCGGCACATACCTCACTGCTCCGACTCCACGCTCCGTTTTGGTGAATTTTGTGAAGGTCACCCGACCCTTTGGATTTTGGGCCGACATTGCCCAGGAATTGCCCCAGGCTGAGCAGGATGCAATTCGAACCGAAACCCGTCGCGACCTTGCTGCCGTTGTTTTTGCCGTTCCCTGGCAGCTGGTGCTGTTTCTGCTGGGAATGGTGGTCGTGCTTCGCCAATGGAACGCTTTTGCAGCCCTGTTCCTCGCTTTTGCCGGACTTTCTGCGGGGCTTTACTGGTTTTGGTTCCGTCATCTCTCTGCCACGGAAGCTCTCCGCGCGAGTGCCAATCTCGGGCAAGATGGACAAGGGGATTCGCGGCCCGAGGCAGTGCCGGAATCCTGAAGGTCAGGTCATCGCCTGACTTCAAGGTTGGGGAAGACAGGTGATGACCAGGTTCAACAGCGACAAGCCATTTCGTTTCATCGGTCCTCTTCGCGGAGCAGCGATGCTGTCTGCAGCGGTCGCTTTTGCCTCTCCGATGGCAGGCTGCACACCTCTTTCCTCCTGGTTCGCCTCAAGCAAAAAAACAGACAGTTCGAGCAGCGTTGCACCCGAGCGGCCGTTGGTGAGCAATGCGTTTGCTTATGCGCGATATGTGGCAATGAATCTTGAACCTTCAATTGGCAGCCGCGAGTGGAACGATGAATCCGTCCGCAAAGTCCTTGTTGACCACGCCGTGGCGTCTTGCATCCAGCCCGACGAGGTTTTGGCCATTCTGAGTGCAGAAATGGGCAATCCGACCGCAACCCCATCTTTGATCGAGGGTAAAATCCAAGGTCCCGAAGTCGACAGGGGGACGAGCGTTGGGTCTGAAATGGGATCGACCTTTCAGCGCATTTCGTCGTTGGAGGCCCAGCATGGCCGGTGCATGGCAAGTGGACAACGGACGGCTCGAGCGTGTTGTGAGGCCTTGGCCTTGCCCTTGGCTGTGCTGCCGGAATGGAAATCAATGAGCCAGGAGCAACGGTCTGCCCTGAGCCAGGTTGCGAGGACCGGCGACGCAGATGCCCGCAGACGAATTTACGAAGCTTGGGGCGAGGGATTTCGATTGCAGGGACTCAAGGCCTGGCTTTCGGTATGTCATGGAACGATTACAAAACAACCTGAAACCCTTGAAGAATTCAGAAAATCAGAGTGGTTTCAGGCTGTCGCCACAGTGTCCTGGAAGCGAATGTTGCACCCCCGCTCCCGGGCCAAACAGGGCCCCCGCAGAATTCAAACCCGCTCCGATGGCCAGGTTTCAATTGCCGAGACTCTCAAACCCGACACCTGCGCAGTGACCGAAACCGAAGTGATTGTTCGGCGGCCCGATGGAGCACTGAATTTTTGGGTCTACGACGCTGCTGGAAAAACCATCAACCGTAGCCATTTTCCGGCTCCCGGTCGTTCAGAAGGCAGTCACGACACCATTGAAAAGCCGTCTCCGGATGCCTGCATGGGCTGCCACTACGACCTCAAGGCGCGCACCTTTGATGTTCTTTTTCCATCTGCCGACGAATTGAAGCTGGCCAAGACTTCGAATTTGCCGTTGCTATGTCGATTGGCCGATGAGCCTGTGGCAGAAGACAACTGAATTCGGCCAACCAGCCGAAAACGCCCCAAAAAAATCGCTCGACAAAATAAAATTTGTTCATTATCGGCACGCAACCCGGTTGTGTTTCGGGGTCAATGGGAGACGACTCGATGAGGTCGGTTTCGAGTAGTATTGTGTGTCTTGTTGTTGCGTTTTTGATCGCTGCTTGCGGACAGTCCGCGGGGCGGTTCAATTACAACCCGCATGCACACGTTTCGCAGACCCGGAGTGTGGGTTCAAAAAAGACGGCATGTGTCAGCTTTCAGGGCAATGGCGTTTATTTTTCATCGCACGTGGGTGCACTCATCTCGCTTCTCGAGAATAACTACGAACCTGTTTTCGCCACTGGCGGATCGAGCGGAGCGATTCTTGCGGGTGTTGCCCGTGCGTTGGTGGAAAATCCAACTCTCTCCAACACCGCCGGATTCAATCCGCAGGACGCTGCGGTTGTGTTGGCTGCAAGTGCTCCCATCATCGAATCCGTTCTTTTTCTTCCGCGATTCACCACACCACTTTTGCTGCTTGATTCACTTGATGTCTTTCTCACCGGCTCGAGCCTTGGAGTGCTTTCGGCAGATCCCACAGATGGACTCGTGAATGCCGAATCGATTGTTGGCCAGGCTACCCTGGTGGTGGATTTTTATCGAACTGTGGATTTCAGCCAAATCCGTTCGCTGCAAAGTTTGCGAGAGCGCGAAGTCGCACTGGCTCGACTTTGGAAGCAATTTGCAAACACGGTCGACGTGACTCCCGAAGATGCTGCAGACGCCTTGCTCACCAGCCGTGATACTCTCGAGAGCGAAGGTCGCAATGACCTCGTGACCATCCAGGATCGCATCTTCAAGCTGTTCAAAAGCAAGAAAGACACTTTCCACACCAATTGGAAAACCCAACAGGAATCGTGGAACCGCTTGATTGGCGGGAATGCGAAAGTCTTCGGACTCGATTCGCGCGAGCGCAGACAAGCCATCTTCAAGAAGTTGGTTGAAAAAGTGCGTTCACTGGAAAGCTTTGATGCGCTGTCGGCAACCTTCTCGGGGCAATTCATGCTGGCCGATCCTGATCGTGTCTATCGCGCTTTCGAGGGATTCGATTCACGCACAAATCGACGCATTGAAATTCCTTCCAACACCATCATCCACAGCACGGCCCGCCGCGCAAAAAAGGTGGATGGGGATTGGCGGGAAGCCAAAGGGATTGCGAGCCTGCATCAGGTCTATTTTTCAAGCCCTGGCCAGGCTGGGCAATTTGCCGAGCAATTGCTCCTTCCCGGGAACAACCCTTTGCGTCCATCGGATGAGAAACTGCAGCCGATCATCCCCACTGAGAGAATCGTGGTGACATCCCTGCCGCTCGGGCCAACACTTGCGGCAACAACGGGTGAACCCACTGCCTTCCTGCGTTATCCAATCGAAATCGACGTTCCGGCGCGTTTGCGGCTGGGCTGGACGGGTGTGAATGATGCACTCATTGGCTACGGTGGCTGGCTCGAAAAAGTGTCCCTGGGAACTGCTCGGAAATTCGAAGCCTGTGCTGCGAAAAATGTTGATGCCTATTTCTTCACGTCCGACGGCGAAGGAGTGAATCGCTTTTCCAAAATGGCACTGTTGGGATTGTTTCTCGATGCTCCGCTGCGCGGACTTCTGGCCAAGCAAATCGAACGTCCCAGCGACATTCACGCGTTGTTGGCTGGCACATCGGTCAACAGTGGATTTGCAACTGGCGAATTGCAGTCCGCCTTTGATGAGGCCGTGGGTTCTGCAGATCGCGTCTTTTCGGACAATCGTTCGACGAAAGGACGATTGGGCCACATTCCTGTCAATTTTATTTATGTGAGTCCTTCGGAGGCAAAAGGCGCGGCGGCGGCAAAGGCCAACGTTGCCATCCGTTCGAATCGTCGTGCAATGGTTTTGGCTGCATACGAATTCACCCGGCGAATTATGAGCGAGCAAAAAATGTTGTCTGCAACATTGAATTTCTGGAACCAGGACGGAGATAAAATCAAAGTTCTGCCGCTTGAAAATCCTGCCGACATTCTCTCTGTCGTGAATCAAACCTTCCCGCGCTTGAGTTACTGAGTCTACTGGAGTGTGCTGGGACCCGAAATTCCGTCCCGGGACGCGCCCTGCAGGTTTGCAAGCTTGATGAAGTGCTCTGCTGCGGCGACAAGTTCCTTGACCCTGAATGGTTTTTGAAAAATTGCATCGGCGCCAATAGTGTGGGCATCCTCGCGGGTCAGGTCGTCATATGCTGTCATGATGAAGATTGCCGGTTGAATTGCATTCCTTTCCGCCGCAATTTTTTTGATGAAGTTCTGGCCCGTGACCCCTGGCATGCGAATGTCCGTCACAACAAGACTCAATTCCGCGGCGTGTTTCCGCCAAAGCTCCTCGCCCTTCACACCGTTCGATGCCGTCAGCACGCGCCATCCGCACTGTCCCAAATGCCATCCGAGTTCCTCAAGGATTGAGGATTCATCGTCGACGAGCAAAACCAACGGACGTTGAGACATGAAGCTCCCTCTTGTTGATTCTTCGCCAGTTTTGTTGATTATCGGAAGGAAATGCCGGATTTTGAGGGAAAATTAAAAAAAGTGCCTTTTCACTTCAGGTTTAGGCATGTGGTCCCGATACCCCCTACATCCGAATCACGTCCTGAATTGGAGGTTGTGGTGAGCCAACAACAAGTTGAAAGCGGAATCAGGGCGTCTTCTCGTCGAGGGAATCCAAGATTCTTGAGTCAGCAATTGGGGATTCCAGTTCAGGACGTTCTCAATGCCATTGAATTTGCTCAGCTCGAGGCCACCGAAGGTGAGGGGGGAAGCATTGAATACGAATTCAATTCGGTGATGACGGCTTATCTTGAACAAAACAGGCTCAAGGAGAAAAGCCAATCCGCGATGATGCAGGGCGTTGTCCGCGAGTGCATTGAAGCTTGCCAGGATGCATTGCGCCAGATGATTCGCGATGAAAATCGCGTCGCATATCAGATCAAGGACATGACAGAATCTCGGTTTCTCGAAGTCTTGGGTCAGGTGAGTTTGTCGCTCGGACGAATGGAGGCGTTTGTCATGCAGGCTGCGCGTATGCTGAGCCAACTCGACATGCGCTTGGCACGGCATGAATCGACAATCGAAAATTTCAGGCAAACAACGCCAGACACGACGCCCCAGCAAAAAAAGACTGATGAACAAAAAGCGAACCCTGAGCCTGGTCCAAAAAGTCCAGCCCGGGCGATGTCGAATTCCGAGCACTGGAGAGAATTTGAGGGACAAGTGACACGGAGTTTTGCGGCATCAGGGAGGATGTCTGAAAATGCGGTTTCGGAATGGATGAGCACGGCGAAAGCTGTCTTGAATCTTGGCAGCCTCGAACTGCGTCTGAACGGTGAGCATCTGTTGGAAGGAATTCGGCCTGCGCTGATGGACACCAGCTTTTCATCACTTCATTTCTCATTGCCAGCCGACGAAAGTGTTTTGCCCGCCTTTGAAAACTTTCAGGATTGGGTGCGCATCCAGCGCGAAAAGGGCCATTCGGCTATTCTCCTCTATCTTGTACTTGTTCTCAATCGCGGACCGCAAATTTCGTGGTCTGGATTTGTGACGACGTTCATCAACGAGGCCTGATACTTTTGAATTCATCGGGGTGGTGCAGGCATGTGGAAAGCACTTGTCGTTGATGTGATGAACCCGATGGGTGCACTCGTCGCTCAGGAAGTGCGTGAGTGTCACTCGGCACAGGTTTACGGTTCGACGCGCGACGCAATGTTTCTTGCCGCCTGGAAATTGGCCATCGATCCGGGAACCAACCTGCACGCGGGTTTCAATTCCAGGATGGTGTTGCTCGAAAGTCTCGAACGCATCGTGCAAATTGCGCTTGAGCTTCTGGATCATCCCATGAACAAGAGTGACGACACGTTCATTGGTTCATTGAGGGAACCCAAAACCAGCGTGGACAGAAACATCAGTCCCCCGTTCGAAGTTCCGTTGGAAATCAAATTGCGCGAAGAGGTCCTCTATTTTTTTGGCAGTCTTACAGCTCTTGGCAGCAAATTGCCGCTCATCGAACGAATCCGGAGCTTTGAATACTTGTCCGCGGTTGTCGGGCAATCCGATGAGTTTTTTCCGATGACAGTGGGTGAAAATCTGGGTGCCGAGATGCGTTCGAATTTCGAGTTTTTAACATCGTTGCATCACATACAGTCGAATGCCCGGCAAACTGGCCGCATCAAGCGTCTTTGTGACGTCGAGCAAAGGTTGCAAGACATCTGTTGCAAGGCAACGACCTTGCAGTACGACAAGAACCAGGACGCACAGATCACCTGGGAGTTGGCGCGCGTGCACAAATCCGATGAACAGGGCGCTGGCGTCTTGTTTTTGCCGTCGGCATCGGGTGGAGGACTGTCGCCCGAGGAAATGCGTTCTGCGACTGTCCGACAATTGTCCGCAGGAAGGAACAAATTTCTTCTGGTTGATTCTTTTCATCATCGACTGCGTTGGATGGAACGCCTGAACCGCACACGTCAGCGGGTGATCTTTTCAGAAATCCAACAGGATCCATTGCGCGCACGCAGCAACTTCGAATCGCGCAGTGGCCGCACGCGGATTGCGGTTTTGTCTGGTAAGACGCTCGCATTTCTTTCCGAGATCAAAGCGTCCGAGCTTTTCCGCTCCCTGCCGATTGCAGTTCAGGAGATTGTCGATACTGCCTTGGAGATTGATGAAATTCGAAGAATCGAGAGTTGGGGTGAACCACCTTCATTCGATTTCATCGATCTTGTCGAGACACTCGCAGTTTGCGGATTCGAAATAAAATCGGGCCAGGTGCTGCAATCGTTGACCAAAACAGGCATGCCCAAGTTTTTGGATGCAACATTGCGGCAGCAATCGATCGACAGCCAAAGTTGTTTCAGAGTGCTCTCTGAATAAGCAATTATTTGAAAAAATCCTTCAACACAGATTCCCATCGGTGGCAAGTTGGCGCCGAAAATCTCCTGACTCACTGGCCAATTCACAGACCCGCTACGATTGCAGAGCACGAAAAAATACGGTGAGGGGGGACGGATGAAAATATCGAGTTGCGCAATTTGGTTGGGTGCAGTGTGTCTTTGGGCCTCCCAGGGAGTGGCTCAGGCATCGGAATCCGGGAACAAGACATTTCTCAAATTCCGCAACGAGTCTGCGTTGACCCACTACCTGCAACAGAATCCAGGCAGCACTCGAGTGCATCGCGGTTTGATGTGGGTGGAAACTTCGTCAATTTCGCGCGGCACTTTCACCGAGAGTGTCCAGCAATCGCTGGGCATCGACACGGTTGAAGAAGATCACGCCGGTTATCGGATTCCCAAACCAGTGGTGCCAGAGGCAATGCCGGCAAACCTCCCCGGTGCAAAACTTTGGGGCATCAAGAAAATTCAGAGCATGACAGCCTGGAATTCGACCCAGGGAAGCGCAGATGTTGTTGTGGCTGTTGTGGATACCGGTATCGATTTCAATCACCCTGCGCTCAGGGAAAATATCTGGATCAACCAGGCCGAGAAAAATGGTCAACCAGGAGTCGATGACGACGGCAATGGTTATGTCGATGACATTCACGGTGCCGATTTCATTTCGGGCAAACCAACTCCGCTCGACGACGAAGGACATGGCAGCCACGTGGCAGGCACCATCGCGGGCCGACTTCCTGCGGATGAATTTTACGGAGTTGCACCGGAAGCGCGCCTGATGGCGGTGAAGACCCACAACACCAAGGGTGAAGGCAGCAAAGCTTCGGTCGTGAAGGGCATTTTGTATGCTGCAGACAACGGTGCGCGGGTTCTGAATTGTTCCTGGGGTGGTGCACCCGAGGCAGGTGAGTATGACCAAATGCTTTTTGATGCGATCGAATACGCAAACAAAAAAGGAGCAGTGCTGATTGCTTCTGCGGGCAATGCAGCTGCCAACAACGACACCGGAATGCACTTTCCGTCAAATTACGATTTGCCCGGAATTATTTCTGTGGCTTCGTCGACCAGCACAGACACGCGATCGTATTTTTCCAATTACGGATCTCGGACAGTCGACCTTGCGGCGCCTGGTTCAAACATCTGGAGCGTCACGGCGGGCGGAAAGAGCTATGAGTATCTTTCTGGAACCAGCATGGCATCACCGCACGTTTCAGGTGCTGCAGCGTTGTTGGCCTCCACTCCGGCTGGCCGCAGCATGAGTCCAGCGCAGATCCGCGAAACGCTCATGAACAATGTCGAAAAGTTGCAGGACTGGTCGACCCGGGTGATTTCGGGTGGACGCCTGGATGTGTCTTTTATTGGAAGGTGATTTTCGGGCAGCGGGTTTTCTCGTGCAGAAAAAAAGAGCGGGGATGGCAGTCTGTGGACCCATCCCCGCTCTTTTCGATTTGCGCAACTTATTGCGCGTTGCTCGTGGAGGCGGGGGCCTTGTCGAGCGTGTTGAGAGCTTCGAAGCCTGGCAGCTTGCTCAGGTCGGGCACCACAACAATTTCCACCCGGCGGTTGGCAGCTCGGCCTTCCTTGGTGTCATTTGCGCGCGCGGGTTTCGCCTCGCCATAGCTGGCGGCGCTGATGCGGGTGTCGGTCATTCCGGCGTCGACCATCTTCTTGACCACCGAAATGGCACGTGCGGCTGCGAGTTCCCAGTTGCTCGCAAACTTGCCGCCACTGATGGCGACGTTGTCGGTGTGGCCTTCGACCTGGAACTTCTTGTCTGGAATCGACTGCAGCAATGCCGCGACTTCCTGCACAGCCTTTTGTCCGTCGGACGTGAGCATGGATGAACCGCTCTTGAACAACAGGTCGCTGTTGAGGGCCACCACCATGCGCCCATCAACCATGCGCACGCGCAGCTTGCCGGCGTCGATCATCGACTTGAATTTCAGAAGCAGCTCTTGATACTCGGCAACGCGTTTTTCGGTTTCAGCCTTGTTCTTTTCCATCTCAGCCAAGGCGGTGCGGAGTTTGTCGTTGTCGGATTGAACCTGGGTCAGCGACCCTTCCAGCATCGACTTGTCTTTGCTGACGGCTGTTACAGTCTTTTCAAGGCTGGTTGCCTTTTGCTCGAGTGTGGTCGCTTTTTGTTCCAAAGAGCTGGCTTTGGCTTCAAGGTTGGTGGCCTTCTTGCTCAGGTCCGAGGATTTGGCCGACTCGCTCTTGAGCGAGGTGCTGAGTTCGTTGACTGCCTTGTCGCGCCGCGCGAGTTCCTCTTCGGTCGACTTGAGGCGCGTTTCAAGCGCTTCGTACTTGGATTTGCTCACGCAGCCGGCGGAGAGCAGGATGAGGCATGCCGTTGACGGCAACAAAATGGATTTGATCTTTTGCATCGAGAATCTCCCTTGTTATCTTCAAGAGGGAATTTTTTCTCATGTCGGACGCGAAGGCAAGGGAGCAAAACATGACTGTCAATACCAAGTGGCTGCCGTTGGCAACTTTGGGCATCGGTTTGGTTGGGGGGTGG
>JBMSQQ010000062.1:0-20984 GCA_049423385.1 Silvanigrellaceae bacterium
ATACATTCTGAACCGTGAGCAAAGCATCGTTCATCTTTGAAGCATCACCTCGTAAACACGGAATTCAGGGGATTTTCAATTATCATTGTCTATACACCAATCTGAGTCCAGCTCCGAGGGTTGTCTGCTGGGTCAGCGACTTCATGTAAGGCTCCAGTGCCTCGAGAATATCGGAGAGGTCATCCTCGGAAAATATCGCCGGAACGATGGAGTTGTCGCGCTCGTGTTCAATTTCGCTGCGCCCTGCATTTTTCATCGGGGTAAAAATTTGTCCTTGGAGATCGATGGCCAGCTTTTCAGAAAGCACCAGTCTGTAGCCGCCGCCGACGCAAACTCCAGCCCCGATCCCCCAACCGGAATAACTCAATTTCTCGTTTGAGGGGGTCAGATATGAGGCTGCAATCTTTGTAATGCGCAAACTCGGCGCAATCGAAAGAAAAACAGTGTTCCAAACGGGGAGGATGTATTCGGGCAAAAACAGGGAAACATCCACCAGTGATGCCGAGGGAGACGTCAGCTTGTCAGAGAATTTGCTTTCTTGTGCGGCAGTTGTGAAGTTGGGATTGAGTGAGAGGAATGACATGGAAGTTCGGGCCGCCATGGTCGAATTCGCCACAGGAACGCCAATCCCAAGAGAGAGGAAGGGCCTTGGCAGAGGCGCATGGGCCCCTGCACCGAGGCTGAATTCATGGAGTTCTGAAAAATCACTTGCCCGGGAATGACAGTTCATCCCAGTCGCGAGCAGGACAGTGGAAAACACAATGACGATTCGAAACAAAGAGCTTCCCAAAGTGCACCCTTGCGCTTGTTAAACTGTTCCTGGTTCCGGCAGGAGCATTATATATCAGTTGTTTATCATAAAAAACAGCGGGTTGCTGATACCGTCGGATTGCATTTTATGGCAAGCGGTGTTAGTCCGGCGGTCGAAGGAGATACCGCCCATGACTATGTATGAAACCCGTGATTTTCGTCGAGGCCTCAAAATTGAACTCAACAACGACCCATGGGTGATTGTTGATTTCCAGCACGTCAATCCCGGAAAGGGCGCTGCCTTCACCCGCACGAAAATGAGAAACCTGCGCACGGGCCAGGTTCTCGAGCAAAATATCAAGAGTGGCGACAAGGTTGCCAAGCCTGACACCGAAGAACGCAACATGCAGTATCTGTATCGCGATTCCGAAGGCTATCACTTCATGGATCAGCAGAACTACGAACAAATCTCGCTGACCGAAGAGTACGTCGCCGACACCAAGTACTATCTTCTTGAAAATTCAGTATTGAAGGTTCTCTATTATCAAGGAAAGCCGATTGCTTGCGAAACTGATACTTTCTGTGAGCTCAAGGTTGTTGAAACTCCGCCGGGAGTTCGCGGCGACACCGCAACAGGTGGAACCAAGCAGGCCACGCTTGAAACCGGGCTTGTTGTTTCGGTTCCGTTTCATATCAACGAAGGAGATGTCCTTCGCATTGACACACGTGACAACACCTATGCAGACCGCGTGAGTGTTCGAGGAAAGTAACAAGATCGACACGACCGTCGGCCCGTTGTGGTGCCCGTGCGGTTGGATGCAAACCCACCGACCAACGATCAAGGAGAGATGTTTTCATGATTGACCTTGGCAAAGTTGAAAAGCTGATGTCACTGATGGCTCAATACGGTGTCGACGTCGTTCAGGCTGAAACTGGTCCGGAAAAAATTGCGCTTGCCAAGAGTGCGGGTGCACTGACTGCAATGGCGGCACTGAATTCCGGAGCAGGACATGCAGACTCGTCGGCTGCCCAGCGTGTTGCCTCCGCTTCCACAGGGGGAAGTTTGACTTCCTCCACGTCGGCAGCTCCGGTCGCGACGCAAACATCTTCATCCCTGGCCTCATCGACAGCTTCATCAGCGCCTGCCGCAGCCCCTGCCCAGGCAAAACCTGTTCCCGAGGGTACGACCATCAGCAGCCCTTTTGTGGGCACTTTCTATCGGTCACCCTCACCTGATTCTCCGATGTTTGTTGATATCGGCACACGGGTTAAAAAGGGACAAACCCTGTGCATCGTCGAAGCGATGAAGTTGATGAACGAAATCGAGGCTGAAGTCGACGGAGAAGTTGTTGGCATTCTGGTGGAAAACGCCAAGCCAGTGGAATTCGGAACACCATTGTTCATTATCAAATCCTGATCGTCACGGACTGACACGGGGGAGTTGTGAAAAAGATTCTGATTGCCAACCGAGGCGAAATTGCTGTGCGCATCATTCGTGCGTGTCGCGAGCTCGGCTTGAAGACTGTCGCAGTTTATTCGCAAGCAGACAAACACAGCCTGCATGCCAAACTGGCCGACGAAGCCATCTGCATTGGGCCTGCGGAGAGCAAGAAAAGCTATCTCAACATTCCGGCAATCATGGCCGCAGCCGAGGTCAGTGGTGCAGATGCCATTCATCCTGGTTATGGATTTTTGTCCGAGAACGCCGCTTTTGCAGATGTTTGTCGAAAATGTGAGATCATTTTCATAGGCCCAACGCCCGAGCAAATGCGTGATTTGGGCGAAAAGGTCGCCGCGCGGGCGGTGGCTCGCAGGGCAGGTTTGCCGTTTTTGCCGGGCTCGAATGGCGCATTGCCTGATCAAGAAACCGCACGCAGAACCGCGCGTGAGATTGGCTATCCGGTAATCCTCAAAGCCAGCGGTGGCGGCGGTGGTCGTGGCATGAAAATTGTCTACAATGACGCCGAACTTGAAAAAGCCTATCTGAATTGTCGAACCGAAGCGGCAGCGGCATTTGGCAACTCGGAAGTCTATCTTGAAAAATATCTTGAAAACCCTCGTCACGTTGAAATTCAGGTTCTGGCCGACAAATTCGGCAACATGATTCACCTGGGTGAGCGCGATTGCAGCGTGCAACGCAGACACCAAAAGGTGATCGAAGAAGCTCCCTGCCCACACATCACACCCGAGCTGCGCGACAAGGTTGGCGGATACGCCCTCTCATTGGCGCGTGAAGTTGGTTACCACGGTGCGGGAACGGTCGAGTTTCTGATGGACGACGACAAAAACGTTTACTTCATGGAAATGAACACGCGTATCCAGGTCGAACATCCGGTCACGGAACAGATCACAGGCATCGATCTCCTGCAGTGGCAAATCAAGGTTGCGTTGGGTGAAAAGCTTCCCTTTCAGCAGGAAGACATCCAGATCCAAGGTCATGCCATTGAATGCCGAATCAACGCTGAGGATCCGAAAACCTTTGCTCCGTGGCCAGGACTCATCACCAACTACAGCGTGCCCGGTGGCTTCGGCGTGCGCGTCGATGGTTTTGCCTACCATGGTTACACCGTGGTTCCGCATTATGACTCGCTGATCGCCAAGTTGATTGTATACGCGGATACGCGCGAGCAGGCATTGGCCAAAATGGAATCCGCGCTGCGCGAGTACATTATCGACGGAATTCGAACCAACATTCCATTCCATCTCGATGTGTTGGCTCATCCCGAATTCCGCAACAGCCGCCATTCAACTCGTTTTCTCGAGCGCGCAGGCTTCGTGAAGACCAAAGGATCGTGACGCCGCAGTTCATTTTCACTGCGATTCAACGTCACGAATCTTCTTTTTTCTATTGATTCAGAAAAACGTCACGCTTCCACTGAAGAGGTCATTTTCAACCGACTCAGGAACCACGCTGGTTGCGATTTTCACTTTGCCGTCCGCAGAACGCAGTTCGATCTTGTTTGCTTTCTGAACATCCAGAGATCCGTCACAAATCAGCACATCCGATTCAACGGCATTGTCGAGAAGCGACACGTCGCTCGAGGCACATTTCGTCTTGAGGTGAAGATTCGGAAAGTCTTCGGCGCGCATCACATAGAAGGCTTCCGTAGAATCATGCCGGACAAAAAAATGGATTTCCGATCCGGATTTTGGATTCACTTCTTTGCCGCCGCTCATGAACCGAAGCAGAAGCTTTTTGGGTGGTGCCTCCGGAATCTGAGAAGTCAAGTTTTGCAGCGGTACAGGCGTCACAACGACCGTCTCGCCGACGTTCATTCGCACCACCCGGGGAGTTCGCGCGCCACAGGATTGTGGAACAACAAAAGCCGCCGCGGCAGCGAGTCCCAAGGTACCTGCTGAAACCGCAAATTTGATTCGTTTCATTGTGAACCTCTCATCTCGAACAACGAAAGTCGGCTGAAGTTGTTGGTTGTTCCATCTGAACTGACCTTGATTTCGAGCATGTCGATATCACCACCGCAGTCCTTCGAGGACAGGCCAAACAAGGTGGCCGAGTTTTTGAATTGTTGGGTGTAGTCGATGTAGGCGCCCTTGCTTCCACCTTCCTTGTAGCAGACAATCTCCATCTTGAGTCCACGCAAGTCTTCGGTCAATTTTGATGCGGCACTCCAACCGGCGGCAACCGCCCTCACGGGTTTGCCGGCAACGAATCCTTTCAGTTTTTTGAAGTCGATGACCTTGACCTGATCAGGGGCGTAAAGTGTCAGGCCGGTGAAGTCGTTGTACATATACGCGTCACCGGTGATGTCTGCGACTTTGGTGACACTGATTCCTTTTGCAAAATCGTTCTTGTCGTTAACTTCAAACAGGAACACTTGTGATGTACCGCCGCGCATGATTCCCACAACCCGACCATCACCCACGGCACTCATCGGGCCTATGCTTCCAACATTTTCGGGATTCAAACTGGCGCATTGGTTTGCTGCCTGGGTGCAGTCGGTTCCGTTCGCTGCGATGCACTCTTGTTTGGCGACCGTAATGTTGCCACCCATGGCTCCAAAGATCACGTTGTTCACCGGATCGTGCGCGAATGTATAGGCGCTTTGGGCGGTCACCACATTTCCATTCAAATCGCCAGAAAGTGCATAAGCAATATTGCCTTTGGTTTGCATGGTGTAGTTGCAAACCTTGCGCCCTGCGATGTTGGCATTGGGAAGATTGGATGCGGGAAGTTCGCTCATTTTTTCGACGTTGACTCCCCACATGCCACCGCCATTGGCACCGAGGTAAAATGCTTTTCGGGTTTGATCCATGAACGAGCCATAGGCTGCCACGCTTCCCACTGCCGCAAACTCACCGAATCCGGTGTTCAACGAGCCGAAGGTGATCTCTTCCTTCTTAGCCAGATTGATTCCGGTGGGAAGGCTTTTGTCGATGGGTATGCGCACGAATTTTTTGGTGCTGCTGGTCGTGCCGTAAGCCAAGCCGATGTAGGGTTGGCTGCCAATCTTGAAAGAAGTGACAGACAATCGGCTGCCTGAGAGTTGATCAGTCGGGCGATAAATCGGAATCGCCTTGCCAGGATTTTTGTCGCTTGCGAGCCAAACACCACCGTCGCCGCCCGAACGATTGGTGCGACCAATCAAGAGTCCAATTTCTGAAACATAGGTTCGATGCCCGCTATTGGTCGATTTGGTTCCGCTCTCATCGACCATGGTCCAGGTCGTTTTGGGCCAACCAGCGGCCTGATTGAGCTTGATTCGGGTGACCTCGTCGGACGTCACGATCCAAGCTTCGGCATCAGATGCTGCGCTTTGGAACGGCGTGTCACCACCAAAGGAAACTCCCACGTTTTCACCCGCCGGGAAAATCTTTGCGTCCCTCTCCACGGGGAGTCCCTTCATGTCAACGTTTTCCACTCCCGGCTTTGGTTTCGGTTTGCTGGTGGGATTGCGGCTGTTCCCTGTGAAGCCCGTTTCTGCGCAGCCAAAATGTGTCAAGAATACGATGAAAACTGCCGCCCAGAAGACAGGCTGGCTGCCACGCGTCATGCGAAAGTGAAACCGTTTCATTTTTAAGCTCCTGAAAACATTAGATTCAGCACCCATGGAGAGGCGCTTCACCCTGCGACTTATGACTTATCGGAGTTTTTCAGGATATTTCTTCAAGATTCTGATGGGACTGCCAGAATAACAACCGTGGCAGTGGCAAAGTTGCCGTCATGTGCAAGGGATACGTCGTGCTGACTGGTGGTTCCGGAAGATGAGATCAACTTCTCGGCTGCGGGCGAGAGTTTCAGCGAGGGACGTCCGTTGTCCGTGTTCTCGATCCAAACGTCCTGTGGGCCCATTCCTTGAACGTACAAGCCAGTTCCAAGAGCTTTGAAAAAGGCTTCCTTGGCAGCGAATCGAGCGGCAAACGAAGCAGCGGGCCGAGCCTTCGATTGGCAGTAGTCAATTTCGGTGGGGTGAAAAACTTTCCTGAGAAAACTCTCTTTCGCGATCGACTTTTCAATCCGGTCAACCGCAACGATGTCGGTACCTATCCTGATTTTCAAAGTCGAATCCTCCGTTGTCGCTGGTCGTGATCAGCGCACGATCTTGTTGAAACGCGTTCCGCGAGTCATGCCAGATTTTCCTGAAAGATAATAGTTGGCACAGAGACATCCTGCAGGTTGGCTTGAGCAAAATGGGCCTGCGGACTGTTCCTCAAAATCACGGAGCAACAGTGTCCGACCATGGGCAACCAGGTCATTGGCACCGCGCTGAATCATCTGCGCAAGATATTGAACGTAGTCGGGATCGTCATCGAGATTTTTCACCCGTGAAAATGATGCGACACCTTTGTGTTTTGCAAGCTCGGCATATTCGAGGTCGATTTCAACGAGTGTTTCTATGTGATCTGAGACGAATGCCACTGGCCAGACAAGCATGTGTTCGACCCCTTGCGCGCAAAGCCTGTCTATCGAGTCTTCCGTGGTTGGACTCATCCATTTTACAGGTCCCACCGCGCTTTGCCAGCACAAAGTCCAGTCGCGTCCTTCGAGCAAACCAAGCCTGCGGGTGACTTCCTGTGCAGTGCGGCGAATCTGCAGGGGATAAGGGTCACCCTGGGCAACATAGCTCAAAGGCAAATTGTGGGCGCTGATGAGCAGATGCCTCTGCCCGTGTGGAAGTTCATTCCAACTTTTACCCACGCGCGCCGTCCAGAGATCCACAAAGAGCGGGTCGTCGCCATAGGAAGCAAAGGAACGGATTTTAATATTATTGAAAGCTTGATTTGACTGTCTTACGAGAGCCAAATCTCGCAGGCTTGTTCCAGTTGTTGCGCGAGCACAATGCGGATATTGCGACAACAGCCAGAGTTCGTCGATTTGTGCCTCGACACACTTTTGCAAAACGGTGCTCGCTCTTGGTTCGCTGTAGCGCATCAAGGGCGAGATCCCGGCAAGCAAGTAGGAAGTTTTTTCGCCGTCTTGGGTTGAGTTTAGAATTTTGCGGCCACTGGCATCGAGTTGCGCCGCCAGCCCCGTGGCAACCGCACGCGTGATGCGCAACTGTGGCGAACCACCACCCATCAACATGTAACGCTTTTTGACCTCTTCCAGTCGCTTGCCAATGATCTTGTTGGCTACAAAACCTTGCAGGAGGGATCCCAATGGAATGTCGAGCAGGTCGGGGTCATTGAAAAGCGCCCGCAAAAACGGCTCGACGTCGGCCTGGGTGTCCGGACCACCCATGTTGTAAAGCGCGATCCAGACCTGTTTTGTGTTTGAAGTCATGCTGTTGTTTCCCAGAAAGATTGGCAGAGCTCTGCAGTCCTGTACAAATGTGCCTATGCTACATCCTGACACAATGACAAGTCTTTGTGGGCAGGACAAGTCACAACGATGGTTGCCCTCGAGGACCGATGGCGCGTATAGTCAGGGCGTCGGGTGGTGTTACCTTGAATCACGAGCAACGGAGTTGTCCATGCCAAAGATAGAAGAGCTTTCGGAACTGCTTGAAGGCAATACATCAAAACATCTGTTCCAACAGCGATTGCTCGTTCTCAGTGAACCGATCAACGCCGCTGTGGCCAAGCGCACCATCGAATCGTTGTTGGCTCTCGAGGCGGCCGATGCACAGAAGGATATCTGGATGTTCATCAACAGCCCTGGCGGCGAGGTGAATTCCGGATTCGCAATATACGACACCATGCGTTTCGTTCGCCCGAACGTGAAATGTGTTGTTTCCGGATTGTGTGCATCCATTGCAACGGTGATCCTTTTGGGGGCTGACAAGGCTCATCGGTATTCGATGCCCAACAGCCGCATCCTGATTCACCAACCGCTCATCGGCGGCACGGTGCAGGGACAGGCAACCGACATTGACATCACTGCCCGCGAAATTCTCAAGACACGCGAAAAGCTTGTTGAACTCTACAACAAGGAAACCGGCCAGTCGCTTGATCGTCTGCGCAAGGACATCGAACGTGACTATTGGATGAGCGCGCAGGAAGCCATGGAATATGGACTCATCTCGCGGGTCATCAATGGTTGGGGCGAAGTGCGCTGATTGATTCTTTTGGATTGATAAAAAACCGCTGAAATTGACAAGATTTCAGCGGGTTTTTTATTATACGTCGCAAATGCCGGAAATAGGTTGTGCTGTGCTTCCGAGAGGACTAGAGTCAGCTTTTGGTTTCGAACCACAAGGAGGCCTTCGTGAAAAAGTCATTGGCAACGCTGGCAATTGGAATCGCTGTTTCTGCTCCTGCATTTGCGGTCGACCTGGACGGAGCCAAGGGCTTTGAACCCGAAAAATTTCTTGGAACCTGGTACCAAATCCAAAGCACAAATCCAGTTTTTCAGCGCAACTGCAAATGCGCAAAGGCCGAGTATTCGACAATCGATGCAAAGACCATCAAGGTCGTGAACACCTGCTATGAATTTGATGGCGGTGTTTCCAACGCAACCGGGAAGGCCGTGATTGGTGATCCTGCCAAGCCAAGCCGTTTGTCCGTGAGCTTCTCGCCGATTTCGTTCGGCGGAGTCAATTATGTCGTGACCGAATTTGGCGAAAATTACGAGTACGCCGTGATCGTCACACCTGGAAATGCACCGATCTGGATTCTCTCGCGCGAGAAAGAACTTTCTCCCAGCGTGCTGGCAGGAATCCACCTGCGACTTGTTCAGGCTGGGGTTAAAATCAACAACCTCAAGGATACAAGTCCGCTTCTGTGTGAGAGCCTCTGAGTTTTTTCCACAGCTGAACGGCATCAAAGGCGCTTTGCAGTGCATCTGCCACTCCCACGCCTTTTTTGTAGATTCCGGCAAAAAGAAGACCCGGGTAACGTGCCTCAAGGCGCCACAACGCCTTGAGTCTTTCATCATGTTGCTTGTCGGCAATGCCAACGACATTTTGCCAGCGGACAATCTGAATGTGTTCGGGCTCTGGCTGTGCATCGATCAATCCCAAAGAGTCCAGCTGCGAAAGGGTATACTTTCGCAATTCTTCGTCGCTCCATCCAATGGCTTCCGGGCATCTGTCGCCGCCAATCAAAACCCGATAGGAATAGAATCCTTCCGGAACATGTTGAGGATAAATGGAATGGACAAAAAGCACGCCCAGCAGCGCCTTTGACTCGCGTCTGGCGAGCACACCAAAACCATTTTTTGTGATATTTGATTTGCGTCCGGAGACGTTGACAACCACAAGTGAATGACTGGGAGCTTCAGCCCAGCGTTTCCAATCGCCCGCGGCCTCGGGAATGTCCCATTGCAGATTTTGTGCTTTCCAAGGCGCGGCGGTCCAAAAGACGGCGTCGAAATCATGCGCCCCGTTCAGACGAATTCGATTGTTTCCAAGAGATTCAATCGAATGGACGGCCTCACCCAGGCGAATCTTCAGCATGCCGGGATTATCGTTTTTCCATTTGTTCAGGCTCACTTCAAACGCTTCAATGAACGATCTCATTCCGTTTGGAAAACTCAGAAGTCCCTTGGGCCAATGTGGAGTCGACTGCCTTGCAGCCTGGGAACCCGGAAGTTAGCGGCGGGCAAAAACGCGCGCAAGCAATCCACGGATGACGCTTCCATGCTGAACTTCCATTTCAGGCAGGAGCGGAAAAGCGTGGCGCGCAAGAAGTTTTTCTGCGCCTCCTCCCCAGATGCCGGTCGCCATTGGAAGCATCAGGTTTTCGGCAACCGCGATTCCAAAGCGTCGTCGTGCAAAGTCATAAAGTGTTTCATTGTTGTCGGGAGGAAGCTGGGTCTTCACAAAAACTTCAAACAATGCTCGTAAAAGTTGGCCAAGGCTCAAAACTCCGGAGCGGAGCACCGAGAAGGGCCCGGTGAGCGGCGCGGGATGTCCCGAAGGAGCAATCACGTAGCGGGTTTGATGCTTGCGGTCTGGAGATGGTGCAATCAGGTCCGAAGGTTTGAGATCGAGTTCGACCAAGGTATCGACAAACGACTTTCGGCTCGAAAGCACACCTTGTGCCGCCGACTCGACCTTCAGGCCCGATGGGTGCCTTGTTGTTTGCAGCAGGCCTCCGATTTGCAGATTGTCTTCGAAAAGAGTGAGGTCGATGTGTCGATCAGCGGGATTCTGCTTCTGCCAAAGACAGAGCTGGTGGGCAATGCGCAAGCCCGTGCAGCCGGTTCCGACAATGGCGATGCGCTCGATGGAATTCATTCACTGCCCGGTCCAAACACAATATTTGCCTGCCTCTTTTCCTTCCGGACCTTCTTCGCAGATTTTTGCCGTCGTTCTTTGCGGGCAGGGTGGATACGGAAAGCCGCGATTCTGGGTTATTTTACATGGAGCAGATGTGTTGCTGCCGGACGTTGCTGCGGGTGCCGGCGAGGCGGATGCCGCGGATGCGGGCGTGCAGGTTTGAACCCATTCGGCATCCGAGATGCCGCAATATCTGCGGTTGTAATGAAAGTTGCACCAGTCACGGGTTTGAGTTTTTGCAGGACTCGACCCGCAGTCGTTTGAGGGTGCTTGTGGGGTGTTTTGAGTTGGCGATGATTTGCAGGTTGCCAGCCAATCGGAATCAGAAATCCCACAATATCTGCGGTTGTAGTGAAAGTTGCACCATTCGCTGGTCTTGCTTTTGTCCGGGCTCTGTGAACAGTCGTTGCCTGCAGACGCCTTGCCGTTGCACATCTGTGCTAGCTTTTCGCCAACACCCGCAGCCCAGCAACCGCCATCACAAGCTTTTCCCCAATTTCGCGTGCGGCAGCAATCGCGAAGATCGGGTGTTGCAGGTTCACTGCCAGCAGGGCAAGCGCTGCCAGGATTTTTTCCGTTCTCCGTGGTGGTTTGCGCAGGCTGCGCAGCTGCAGGCGAGGTGGGTATAGACTTGGCGGGTGTGTTTTTTGCAACCGGTCGAACCGAGTCATCCTGCTGAACGCAGCTCATTGATGCCGAGACAAACGCAATCGAGGAGATTAGAAAAAAAAGCTTCGACTTGAATCTTTGCAATTGATTCTCCTCGTGGTTTCTGCTGCGCGGATGTTTTTTTCTTCAATGACCATCATAAAGTCAAATTTACTCTTCTGTTGTCAGTTATTTGACCTGGGAGTTCGGAACACAAGGCGAATCGCATGACCTTTCGGATGGACCGGGAAGGGGTCTTGCCAAATTTTATTTCCACAAGTCTCCGGAAGTTATGATGGATGAGGGAAATAGCTTAGGTCCAACCCGGAAATTGTCGAAACGGGTCGAAAGGTGAAGCAAGATGAACATCCGCATGATCTCAGCAGCTCGTCACTTGAAAGGCTTTGGCTTGTTTTTAAGCTTCATGCCTTTTGCCTTCGCTTTGACGAGCTGTTCCTCCGCTTCGAAGTGGTTTGGGAGCTTTTCGGGCCAGGAGCCTGCAACGAGTGTGGGCGCTGCTGGTGGTCCCGGGGGCGGGAGTTCAAGCACAACGTCGAACGACGAGAAGGAACAGCCAACCATCGAGGTGGCAGGTGTGAATCTGACCTCGATATGTTGGAACCTTGCACCATCCTTGCGCGTTCCTGATCACACCGCAGTCCGTTGCGAAATCAAAAGCGATTTGGAATCCGAAACGGAATTGAAGGCGGCAAACATGTCGCTCAAAAGTTCTGCGGGTGGATTATCGTTTCCATCCGTTGGAATTACGGGCACCAAAGCAACCGCAGCATCGACCTGGATCATTTCAAAAGTCGCGAGCCTAACTGTCGAGTTTGATGTGCCGAATGCAGAAATGCCCATCATGTTGAAGTATCCGGTGCTTCTGACGATGGAAGGTGCGAGCCTCAATTCGGTGCCGGTTGTTGACACCCCTGTATTCAGGCCAGTGATGGGGCAATATTTTGCCACGGATCCATCGTGCAGCAATGCTGTTTCGCAGGATGTGACACTCATGATTGTTCCACCACTTCCGGGCTTGGTTGGCGCGTCCACTCAAATCACTGGATACGAATCGAATTTGCAACTCTATAACTTTGGCGGTGTCAGCCTGGATGCCGGAAGTAAAATTTGTGGATTGCAATTCGTCGACGATATCGAATTCACCTGGAGTTCAACCCCCGGAGCCAATTTCCGGGTTGCCGGAACCGTTGGGAGCATGGACAACCTCATGTTTTCGGAATTCAGCGACACTGAAAAAGTGTTCGGCTTTCCCATGAACTTCATGATCGGGACGATGAATCCAAGCGGATTGCTGATGAAAACCAGAATGGACAATGCGGGTTCGCTGCCGGCAGGAGATTCTCCATCGAATTGGTGCCCACTTGGATTGAAAGACTGCTTGAGTCGCATAGGCTCTGATCAAACAATCAAGATTCACCTCACAAAACTTGCGCCCTCTTTTTTGAGCAAGCATGCGCAGTCAATTCTGTTTGGCACAGATGCCTCGCAGGGAATCAATATCCGCATCCACGGATACCAGGCATTTGCACCTGACCTGTTTTTGAAAATATCCGATCCCGCAGGAATCTGTGCGTTATGTTCGTCCGGACTTTTCAATGGTCCTGGTCCTGGTTCCGTTCGCGGGAAGGTCAAATACTTACCGCCACAGTGAATCTGAAACTGTCCCGACCTTCCTGTGCAATAAACCCATCTTCCATGTATGATGGATGCCTGAACATTTGCCAGGCAAAGGTCCGTCGCCATGAATTCATTGCTTCAAGATTCATCACGCCAAGTCCAATTTGATTCGCACATGTCTCGCCTTTCGCGGGCGCAATCGCGGGTGGCAAAAAGACTTGCCGTGTGGTCGATGCGCGAAGACCGTTTTGCCTTGGCGCGCCTGCTGTTGGCGGTTGTCCTTGTCATGGTTCTGGTTGGCTTTTATCGAAAGATGGATGCCTCGCAGGTGTTTCTCGGTTGGCTCGGATTTTTCGTGGTGTTTTTTTCGTTGTCCGCGGTTCACCGGAAGCTCAAGCGCATTCGGGCCCGGTTTGAGGGCCTTGCGGGTGTTTTTGCCGCCGAATCGCATCGATTGGAACGCGACTGGAATGCATTGAGGCAGATCAGGTCACGATTTTCCCTTTCCCTGTGGCAGCAGCAGGATGACCAATCAAAGGAGCATCCCTACAAAAGTGATTTCGATCTTTCCGGGCTTCCTTCCTTGTGGCTGGACACCTGCACCCTCGAGGAGGGCAGTGGGCGTCTCAAGCACGAACTGCTGGTGCGTGGACAATCGCCCTTGACGGTTGATGAGTTGGCGTCGCGGCGCAAAAAAATAGAGGAGCTTGCCGTTCAAAGCAAAGCACTGAGGCGTTGGGAATCCTATCGTTTTGGTGATTGGTCGGGGGAACTGCTGAAGGTTGCAGACGACGAACGGACGGACGTCGAAACCACCGACTCCGCTGCGGACGAAACCCTTTCGCCGGTGGCGCGCAGGAATCTGCTGGAAGCGGTTTTGTGGTTGTGCGTCTTGGTTCAGCTCGGGGTCTGGACAGGCTTGTTCTTGCCCAATCTGTTGTCATTTGTCGACTCGGCAGACACGCTGCAGTTGTCGCGCCCGCTCTCGATTTTTATTCCAATATTGCTTGTGAGTGCTGCATTCTGGGAGGCGTGGCGCCGGCGTGTGCAAATGTCGAGCGGTTCACTTGGCCTGCGCGAACTCAAGGTTCTCAATGCTTTGGAAGATGTCGACAAATGCCTGCCCGCAGCGGCGCGCAAACAATCGCTGGTTCCTGTTGCGGCAGGTCGGCGTTTCCGCTTTTTGCGTCTCACGTTCGAATTGGGCGAAGTGCGACGCAACCCGATCGTTTGGCTGTTGCTCAATGCCATTGTTCCTTATGACGCGATCACCTTTGCCGTGACACTCATGGCCCACCGCGCCCTCGATGGTCGCTTTCACGATTGGTGGAATGATGTTGTCGCGTTCGATTTTGATTGCAGTCTGGCGCGGGTGAAATTGGAAAATCCGGAGTTCACCCAGGCTGCATTTGCCGACGACGGCGTTGCAGCAACCCAAATTTGTCATCCACTGATTCCCTTTCATCAAAGAATTGGCAACGACCTCCAACTCGACAGCCAGCAGCGTTGCGTGTTGCTCACGGGCAGCAACATGGCCGGCAAGAGCACTCTGCTGCGTGCAATTGGTTTCAATGCCCTGCTGGCACAAATGGGTTGCGTGGTTTGTGCAGAGCAAATGTCATTGCCGCGCGTCGAGATTCTTTGTGCGATCCAGGTTTCAGACTCGCTCGAATCCGGAGCCAGTTATTTTTATGCAGAGGTCAGGCGCCTGGCAATGGTTCTCTCCCGTCTCAAAAACGCGGATGAAGGCCAGCGCAAATTGTTTCTGATTGATGAAATCTTTCGCGGCACCAACAATCGCGAACGCTTTCTGGGTTCCTGGCAAGTCATTTCGGCATTGTTGCGCACGGGCGCCTTTGGTGTGCTGACGACGCATGATCTCGCGCTCACGAGCCTTGAAAATGAAGTGGCAGGCGTGCGCAATTTCCACTTGCGCGAAACGGTGGGCGAGCGTGGCACGCTGGAATTTGATTATCTTCTCCGGCCCGGCCCCTGTCCAACCACAAACGCTCTCATTATCATGCAACAAGCAGGACTTCCTGTTGAACTCGATTTCAAACCGGGGACCCACGAAGGGGGAAATCTGCATGTTTGAAGCCAAGGTTTTTCTTGCTGGCCCTTCGCGCACGGATGCCGGAGAGACTGCGGCGGAGTGGGGAGCATGGCAATTGCACAACCCGCCGCGTCCGTTGGGTCGACCCGAAAACGTCTATATCGCGGATGCCGGTCTGGAATCTTTTTTGCAGTGGTTCGACACTCTTTCCGGACCTGAGACCGAGCGGGTGCAGAATATCGTCTGGTGTGGTGATGGGGATTCGCTGGGCAAGCACGGCATTGAAATCCTCAAGAATACGGCAGCTCGATTTGAAGGGCGATGGCGTGAGCATTTCTATGCCAAGGACAAGGATTTTTCGGACTGTGCTGCAACCATGTCATTGCTTGAATATGATCTTCGCCATGCAAGCTCATCCACCGATCTGATGTGGCTGACGATTCATGGAGCCCTCGGCGGACGTCATGATCACGAGTGGGTGAACATGTTTGAGATTGCGGCGATGCTGGTCCGCATCCCGTGCCCTGGCGCTGCAGTTCTGGGACCCGGAAGAATTCTCACCACGGCGGCAGTTGACCTGCGCTTGCCTCTCGAACACCGCTTTTCCCTGTTGTCTGCATTTGCCGATCAACAGGTGAGGGTCAAGCTGACTGGAGCGCGCTACTCAGGCGATCTGTTGCTGCGTCAGCCCTCGCATGGCCTGAGCAACCAGAGTGCAGCAGAGCTGGTGATTGTTGAGCCGATGACGCGAGCAGTACCTGTGCTTGGGATTGTTTCTTGAGCGATCATTGCATGGAGTTTTTTGGATGAACAAGTCTACTGGCAATTCCACCTCGTTGGAAAAGTGCGCCGTCGAAACCATTCTTCAGCATGCGGGAGCCCAACACCGTGTGGGTGATGGGCTGGTGGGAGCTCTCGAACAATCGGTCACTTTTTCCACTTCGTCGGTGGACGATTTGCCTGTCTATTCCCGCCTGTCGAACACCAGTAATCATAAAGAGATTTGCGCTCTTGTTGCAGCTCTTCACCGCACTTCATCAGCACAGGTTTTTGCTTCAGGGATGGCTGCGATTCACGCTGTTCTGACCTCAATCCTGCGTCCGGGTGATCATTTGTTGATGCAGGAAAATTGTTACGGAACGGCACAGGGTCTGGCGCAGAAGATCCTGGGACGATGGGGTATCGAAACAACACTTGCTCCGCTATCCGAGTGGCACAAGGCTTTGAAAACCAACACCCGCGCTTTGTTCTTTGAAAGCATCTCGAAGCCGTTTTGCATGCCACAGGATTTTGCCTTGGCGTTGGAAGCCAAGGCGCGAAGTGGTGCCATGTTGATTTGCGACAACACCTTTGCCAGTCCGGCAAATTGCACGCCGGCTTTGGAAGGTGTCGATGTTGTCGTTGAAAGTGGAACCAAATACATGAACGGTCATTCCGACCTCGTTTGTGGTGTTGTTGCCTGTTCCGACGAGTTTTCGGAACAACTGGCAACGACGGCAATGTACGTTGGAGGATTTTTGTCGCCCGCAGGCTGCATGCAGTTGCTCAGGGGGTTGCGTACGCTTCAGGTGCGCATGCGCGCCCACAACGAGAATGGGGTTGAATTTGCCCGGCAGGTGCGTGAGCTCGATGGTGTGGCCGAGGTGTTCCATGGTTCATTGCTGAACCCGAAAGGCAACGATGTTTTTCGCGGTTACAGCGGAATGGTTGGAGTTCGTTTCGACCCGAGCGTTGATGTGCCTGCGCTGATGCGTCAACTCAAGCTTGTGAGCGATGTTCCAAGTCTCGGTGGCACCGAGACAACTGCCTGCATGCCTTGGTGGACCACCAACCGTTGGATGAGCGACGCGGAAAAATCTCGATTGAAGATCGACGAAAAGTTGGTCAGGTTCAGCATCGGGCTGGAGTCTGTGAATGACCTGATCAGTGATTTGCGCGCTGCGATTGCGTGCCAGAAGCTCAACCGGGCCGGCGTAAAACCCTGAATGGAGCCTGCCTCAGAATCAGGATTGCAGACACCAGAGCTGTGATGCAGCAGAGACCCACCACGACAGCCGTGATCGTGATTCCGGGCATCACCCGCAGCTGAAGCTGGTCGTCCACCGTCAGCAATGTTTTTTGCACGAGCGAACTCAACACCCAGCTGGTTGCGACACCCGTCAGGCAGCCAAGTATCGAAAGCAGGGAAAACTCTCCGAACACAGCCCTGAGAACAAGGGAATTGTTTGCTCCAAGGCAGCGGTACAGGGAAAAGTTTTGAGCCCGCATGGTGAAACTCGTCCATGCACTCAGGAACGTGTTGAGCAACGCGCCAGCAAACATCAGCAGACTCAGAAAACCAACGATCTCGAGTGCTGCTGTCAGGAGTTGTGCTGCGAGTTCAGCCAGCTCGGTGGCATCGAGGGCTGTGATCCCCGGATGGTTTTGCGACAAGTTGTTCAGCACCTCGGAACGGGTCTTGCTGTCGGGAAGGGTGGCAGCAAAAATTCCGCGGAAGGGTGCGTCTGCGAGAACACTGGGATGAAGTACAAAAAAGAAGTTGGGGCGAAAGTTTTGCCAGCGCACTCGCCGCACACTCGTCACCTTGACCTTGATCGGGACTCCCTGAATATCGAACGTCAGGTTGTCTCCCAGATTGATGTTCAGGTTCTTTGCAATACCTGCTTCAACAGAAACTTCATTCAAGGCCGACTTTCCGCTGTCGGGACGCCAAAATTGACCCTCCACTATGGTCTCTGATTGTTCCTTCTCGTCGAGGCGTTCACGGCTTGTGAGATTTTGTTCTCGATTGAGAAGTCTTTCTGCTGTCTTTCGCGTCTCGGGATTGCCTGAAAACTGATCGAGCCATTCTTCGTTTGTTTTGTTGTTGATTCTGGCCAGGCGTGCACGGGTCAGACGTTCGGAAAGAACCGAGCCTTGCGGCCCACCGCGCGAAAGAATTTCACGCACACTGTTGAATGACTCTGGCGGAGCGTCGATGACGAAAACATTTGGCCGTTGATTGCCGGATGTGGCAGCCGAAATCTGATTCACGATGTTGGTTCGCAAATCCCACATGAAGAGAAGCATGCACACAGACATTCCGAAGAGCATCAAGGTGAGCGTGCTTTGCGCTGGACGTGCTGCAATTTCGCTGCCAGCCAGCCGCAAGAAAAGTGGCAGCCTGATGCCAGGACTCAGACCCAGGCGACTGATGAGGCGCACAAGAAAGCGGACAGTGAGATAGAGTCCCGTGAGCGTGATCACAAGAATGAGATTGAAGGCTGTTTCACTTGAGATCAAAAAAGACAGAAGCAATGCCGTGATGAGCCAGACGAGATCCGGAAAATTCTCGAGGCCGGCAATCAAGCCCAACAAGATTTTTTTGGGCATCGGATCGTTTGAAGTGGACAAGGCAGCAATAAAAGATTGGCGTTGCCCGCGACGCAGATAAAGCAGCGCACCTGGAAGAATGAGGGAGAGAGTCAAAAGAAAGGCGGCAAAAGTGAATTTTGTTGTCAGGCCGGCATGACTCAAGAGTGAAAAGTCGTTGCCGCCCGAGGAAAACCATCGTCCCAGTCGTGGCGCAAGTTCATGCTGAAAAATGAATTGACCCAGCCAAGCTCCCACTGCCAAAGCGACACCTGAGACTATAATGACATTGCCCACGTACAGAATCGCGAGAAGGGTTCGTCCTGCTCCAAGATTTGAAAGAATTCTCGCGTCGTATTGCTTGCGCTGCAGATAGGAATGCAGGCCTTGCGCGCTGCCCAGACCCAGCAGCAGCAATGCAGCAAAGCTGATGGCATTGAAAAACAGCATCAGACTTCGTGCCGGTTTGAAAGCAGAGTTCAAAGCGTCTTGCTTGCCTCTGAGATTCGGGCGAACAGGTTCAATCTTCTTGAGCTCACCGCGCAGCCATTCATTGGAGGCTTCCAATGATGCCTGAGGGGGAAACTGCAGGAGCAGCTTGTCGCGCAATCGTGATTGCCCGGACACGAGTTTTTGTCTCACGGCAACATCGCGGGCCATATAGAGCCTCGAGCCCAGGCTGAAGCTTGCAAAGTCGCGCATCTGATCATTCTCAACCAGTCCAACAATTGGAAAAAATCGTTTGCCAATGCGAACCGCTTTGCGCTCTGCGAAAAGTTTTTGGGAGTTTTTGTCGCTGGCGTCGCCAAGGATTTTCTGGCTTGTGACCTGCAGGCCGTTGCTGACTGCAAAACCGCTTTCCACAAGCACTCCGCCGTTGCGCAGGCTTTCAAATGAAAATTGCGGTTTGAAGCGCATTCCTGGAACCAATGGAAATGCGTCATCCACCGCAAGTATCTCGACAAGCCTGGGGCGTGCAACGCTTGCAATTGTCGTCATGCTGACAAGCGAAGTGACTCTGCTCCTGCGTGCAATTTTTGGTGAGGAATTCAGGCTTTCAATCAGGCTTTCAGGCAAGAGCCGCACATCCGAAATTTCAGCATCGCCACCGAGAATGTTGTCAGCCTGTCGGCGCGTTTGAAGTTCAAGGCGAGCGTCGGCAAGCATCAGTGAAGTGAGTGCACTCATTCCGATGCAAAGACTGAGCGCAGCAAGTGAAAGCTTTTTCCATGACGTCCTGATTTCGCGCTGCAATGCTGGCCAAAACCAGTGGCTCATGCCCGTGCTCCTTCAGTCAATTGAAAGCGTGAGAGCTGTCCACGTTCGAGTTCGATGCGGCCCGAAAGCTGGTGCGCAAGGGCATAGTCATGTGTGACGAAAAACAAGGTTGCGCCAAGTTCCATCGACAAACTGCTGATCAACCTGAAAACCTGATCTGCGCTTTGCGGATCAAGATTGCCGGTGGGTTCGTCGCAAAGCAGCAACTTGGGTTTGTTGACTATGGCCCGTGCAATTGCAACCCGCTGCTGTTCACCACCCGAAAGCTGATCAGGCCTGTGCTTCAGGCGGGTGCTGAGGCCAACCCATTCCAGCGCTTCCTGGGCGGCAGTTTTTGCCTTCGGATGGGCTGCAATCTCTGCAGCAATCAGCACATTTTCAAGCGCACTCAAATGCTTCAGAAGCTGAAACGTCTGGTAGACGAAACCGACTTCGCGCGCCCGGAATCGCGACAACTCCGCTTCTCCTGCGGTTGAAACAGGAAAACCGTTGAAGCGGATGGCACCGGTCGACGGACGCTCGAGTCCGGCGAGCATCGACAGCAGGGTGGTTTTGCCGCTGCCAGATCTGCCGACAACACCCAATTGGCTGCCCGATGGTATATTGGCTGAGATGGAATCGAGGATCCTCAACCGCAGACCTTCTGGAGAGGGGTATTCCTTTGTCACGTTGTCTATTTCGATCATTGCCTGTTTTCCTTTCGCGCAGATGCTTGCTGCATTTTGCGCATGTGGCGCTGGTCGTTGTCATGTCGCTGTCGACGTTGGCATGCACAAATCTTGTACTCCAACGCGCGATGCAGGCACCGGCAACCAAAGCAAGTCAACCACAAGTGACAAATGAAGATCCCAAGGTGGTTGCGTTTCTGGGCGACAGCCTGACCGCTGGTCCTGGTCTTAGTATGAAAGAAACGTTTCCTGCGGTCATCCAACAGAAAATTGGCGGACGCCAGTTGGCTTGGTCGGTTCAGAATTCAGGGGTCAGTGGCGACACCACAGCCTTGGCCTCCGCCAGACTCAACTGGGTTCTCAAGTCGAGGCCCAAGGTGTTGGTGGTCGCGCTTGGTTCCAATGACGGACTTCGCGGTCTTGCTGTTGAGGAAATGGAGCGCAATCTCAGGTCGATTGTTTCGCGGGCGCAGTCCCAGGGGATCAAGGTCTTGTTGGTTGGACAGCAACTGCCAATGAATTTTCCGGAGGATTATCGCGGCAAGTTTGCAGCAGTGTTTCCCCGGGTTGCACGCGAACACAGAATTCCGCTGGTGCCGTTCATGCTGGAAGGTGTGGCCCTGGATCAAAGATTTGTTCTTGAAGATGGCATTCATCCGAATGTCGATGGAGCAAAGCGAATTGCAGAGAATGTCTGGCCGATGCTTCTGCCTCTGTTGCGGCAAGGTGGAAAACCGACTGGCATGAGCGTTCGATGATGAGCAGGGGTTGAGGTGCTGCAGATGAGCAAGATTGATGAAGCAAGAACAAATGCAAAGTTCAGCAATTGGTTGTTGATGTCAGCCCTGTTTTTCTGTGCATGCCAGCCACTCACCCGACAAGACAGGGCCACGGTTGGACCAGAGCCGACACCCACCG
>JBMSQQ010000063.1:0-20328 GCA_049423385.1 Silvanigrellaceae bacterium
CCTTCGCAAGGTTCTCCTTCCCAAATGAGAGCTGTCTTGTGTGCACAAACTCCGGTGAGATGCTTGTCGAGACACTGTTCGCTGATATTAAGCTCGCCATCGCAAAACCATTGCACGAAGGGTGGCTCCCATTTCATGGCAACGCTGAAGGGTTTTTTCCAGACCAGGTGGTCCTTGGCGAGTTTGGCCCAGTGCTCCTCGTAGGATTGGTCTGCCGATTGAAGCAGATTTTTGTGCTCTGCCTTTTTGAGATTTGCAGATTTGGCGAAATTTTCGTCGGGCTGAACCACTCTGGTGTTGAAGATCATGTCTGCGGCCTCTCCTAAAATTCAGAAAATTGCATTCAAGATTGTTTCCTGGTCGCAAAACGTTCCTTTGTTTTGCGAAGTGAATATCTCATCCAAAGAACAGATTCCGCGGCAAGTGCGAATACAAGCGCAAATACCCCTGCACTCAAAACGGCAAGCACCGCAAAGTGCGGCAGCTTGAGAAGTTGGCTCACAGCAATGGATACCGGCCTGTGACTGGCATGGAATCCGAGCATCAGAATCGTTGAACCCAAGAACAACAAGACAAGTCTTCTCGTGAAACCTCTTTCTGTGAGTCTGAGAAGAAAAGGCGAGATCACTGCGGAGAAAATAACCGCTTGCCACCATGGAAGAAGCGAAAGGGTCAGCAAGCAAAGCGCTATCCACAGAAATTCGCGCATCGTGTGTCTCATGGAGCCACCTCAAGTTTTGTGCGGGCCAGGGTCAGCGATTCCTTGAGTTGGCCTTGTTGGACAAAAAGCAATTCGTCGAGTTTGCCGTTGAGCCAAGAGTCAATCATGTTTGTGTAATAGCGACTTCCCACATGACCAGACGGACCACCCGGATAAATTCCCCAGGCTTTGGGTTGTGCATCAACCCAGGTGACAACCATTCTCCAGCTTGGGCCGTGATGGTCGGTTGTTGCATTGACAGTTTGTCCATCCCCCCCGGTTTCCAGATGTTCGAGGCCAAAGCCCGGAAGGTTTGCTAGGTGAGGAATTTTTGTTCCCCGATATTTACCCCAGGCAGGGATTTGATCCTGCACTCCATTGCGTTTTGAAAAGGAGCGCAAGGTTTGGAGCGTTCGCTCGAAACTTGATGCGACAAGTGAGGGAATTTCGGATTTGGCTGGTAGCGATGGCATTTGTGGCCAGTCCGCCAGATTTGCCGAGCCAAGTAGCTCCATGGTTCTGTCTTCCGATGGGCGCGGGAAATGCGGCTTTGGGAATGTTTTTTCCCAGATGGCATCGTAGACATTGTTCCACCAGCCGTTCCAGATGGTTGCTTCCTGGCTTGCAGCGCTGAGTTGAAAATTCCATTTGCGGAGGCCGTCGAGAACGTCCCTGTCCTCTTTGTTTTTGATGAGGTTTTCCACCCAACCGGAAAACAGGGGCAAGAGTGCTTTCGCCCGCAAGTCGACAACGTCATTCTGCAGGTCCATCAGCGCCGAGATTGTTGCCGGATTGGCTGAGGTGAGTTCTGCCAATCTTTCGCCGATGCGAGTGCCGCGAAGGTAACTTGTGAATCCCCAATCCCCTGATGCGAAGCCGGGAGTGGGATCGCGGGTGGGTTGTTGATTCGCAGAAAACAAATATCCCCTGTCAGGCGACCAGCTCTGAGGCAAGTGGACAAAGCCAATGTCCTCTCGCCACTCGGTTGAAGGAGATGTCCCGTCGAGCACGTATCTGCCGAATCCACTGCTTCTCACCGGAAATCGTCCTGCTTGAACATATCCAATCGAGCCGGTCTTGTCGGCCATCACGAAGTTTTGTCCAGGCGCGTAATATGTCTTGAGTGCGTTTTTCATTTCCATGACTGAGCGTGCCCTATTCAGGGAATGAAAGACCCTGAATTCGTTTGAAGGTGCGTGCCCGCTCCACTTCATTGCGAATGGAACAGCAACCGAGCCACCAGCCTTTTGTTCAAGCTCAAGTTCATTTGCTATTGGACCCAGGTGTGTCTGCACGACCTCGATGATGCGTGATGCCTTGCCCTTGATTCGAATCACTTCCTTGCGAATGGTTGCCGGTTTCCACTGCTGTGCGAAAAAGTAATTTGGCGTTGGTTTGGTTTTATCGAACTTCATTGCGTACCAGTCGATGACATCGACGCCCGCATTTGTGATTCCCCAGCTTGCCGATTCATTGAAACCAATAATGACGTGCGGCAACCCCGGCAAAGTGACTCCGTAGACGTTCACTCCAGGCGCAGTCAGCTGGATTTCGTACCAGATTGAGGGAAGTTTCAGGTCAAGGTGAGGATCATTGGCCAGTACAGGGTATGCATGTGATGTGTGAAGTCCATCCACAACCCAGTTGTTGCTGCCGTTGCTCGGTTTTCGTCGTTCCTGTTTCGATTGGAACGAACTGTCGCCAATCTGTAAAATCCCATCCAGACGCATTGGTGATGCTGCGCTTTCTCCCGAATCAATCAGACTGCTCGACGACATTTGAGCCACGGATGAATCCAGAATTGGCAGGCCTTTTGAATAAAACTCGGGGAACAGGTTTTCCGTTTCTCCGACCGTCAGTTTTTGCAAAACGTTTGTAAATTTGAAGTCGTCGAAATTACCCGTGAGTATCCAGGTCATCTGCTTGTGAAAAAGCACGCATTTCAGGGGCGTCCATGGCTCCGGCGACGTGCCCAGCAGTTTGTATTCAATTGGATATTCGGCAGGAGTAAGCGAGCCTATGTAGGCATTGACGCCGCTGCTGTAGGCCTCAAGAATTTCGTATTGTTCCTTGTCGTTGTTCTTCAGGTATTCGAGTTCAATATCGGCTGCGGCCGAAAATCCAAGACGACGTTGTTTCGAGTCAAAATCGAACGCGCGTTCCCCCAGTATTTCGGAAACACGCCCGGCAGTCGCGGCTGTTTGAAGTTCCATCTGCCATAAGCGATCCCGGGCAGTCGCGAATCCCTGACCGAATGCGAGGTCGGTGTCATTCTCGGCTGAAATGTGCGGCACACCGCGCAGGTCTGTTGATATGCTCACAGCGTTCTTCAAACCCTTGACCGAAAGAAGGGTTGGTGCGGACTTTTTTGAGGCGGAAGGCGAATTGTTCAAATAACCGCTGGCCGGACTGAGAAATGCTCCCAGCGGAGGAATCGGGCCGAGACGAACACTGAGCAGAACGGCAATCAACAAAAAAACGCCCCAGGTACCGAGAATTCTCATCAGGTAGGGGCGTTTTTCTGCAGAAACAGACATGGATCTGAGCCTCCGGCGAATCGTTCGAGCGCTTCAAGCGTGTCGACAAGTTTCGCCGGAAAATCCCGATCTGTAAACTGGGTCAGTTGGACCAGGTCTTCATGATATCGATGGGTTCCTTGCCCACGGCATCCTTGCGGCTCAACTTGATGCGGCCGGTTCGGTCGATTTCGATGACCTTGACCATCACTTCGTCGCCTTCCTTCACAACATCTTCAACCTTGTTCACGCGCTGGGCTGCCAATTGGGATATATGGACCAGACCTTCAACGCCAGGCTTGATTTCAACAAACGCGCCGAAGTCGGAAACCTTCTTGACGATACCCAGGTACACTTCGTTGATTTCCGGATCGCTCGTGAGGAAGTGGATCATACGCTTGGCCAGCGCTGCAGCTTCGCCGTTGTTGGAAGCCAGGTTGACCACGCCTTCATCGTTGATGTCGATCTTGCAACCGGTGTCGGCAACAATTTTCTTGATGTTGCGTCCGCCAGGGCCGATGAGGTCACGGATGCGCTCCGATTTGATCTTGATTTGTTCGATGCGTGGAGCGCGGGTGCTGAGATCCTTGGCCTTGCCCAGCACGGCCGTCATTTTACCGAGGATGTGCAAACGGCCATCGCGGGCTTGTTCCAGCGCCTTGCGCAATACATCGAGTGACACACCGGCAATTTTCATGTCCATTTGAAGTGCGGTGATGCCTGATTTGCCACCAGCCACTTTGAAGTCCATGTCTCCGAGAGCATCCTCATCGCCAAGAATGTCCGACAAGATTGCAACGTCTTTACCTTCCTTGATGAGGCCCATGGCAATTCCTGCCACCGGCTCAAGAAGCGGAACGCCGGCATCCAACATCGCCAATGTTCCCGAGCAAACGGATGCCATGGAAGATGAGCCATTGGATTCAGTGATTTCAGAAACCATGCGGATCGAGTAGGGGAAGCGCAGGCGGCTTGGAACGGATGCACGCAGCGCGCGCTCTGCCAGGTTTCCATGACCAACTTCGCGACGAGCAGGAGCACCCAGTCGCTTGGGTTCGCCGACCGAATAACCGGGCATGTTGTAATGCAGCATGAAATGTTTTTCTTCGAGCGGGCTGTAAACGCTTTCGCTGCGTTGAGCGTCGTCGGATGTACCAAGAGTCACAACACCGAGGGATTGTGTTTCACCGCGTGTGAACAAGGCGGAACCATGCGGACGCTTGAGCACTTGAACCTGGCAGTCGATGCCGCGAATGTCGGTGGTCTTGCGGCCGTCGACGCGGCGGTTGTCGCGGGTGATGTTGACGCGCAGCGTCTTGTAGCAAGCCATTTCGAAAAGATATTCGAAGTCTTTTGCCAGTGAACCATCGTCGCTGGCCGGTACCAATTCGGCGCGGGCAGCCACCTTGATTTCATCGACGGCGTTTTTACGATCGCTCTTCTTCGCGATCGAATATGCTTCGCGCAGTGCGCCGGCGTATTTTTTGTCGAGGACTTTTTCCATTGATTCGTTGGCCGGAGCTTCAGGAACACTGCGCTTTGGCTTGCCGACGGCTGCGCGCAGTTCTTCTTGAACCTTGCACATGGTCTTGATGTGTTTGTGGGCAACTTCAATTGCTTCAAGAATCAGTGCTTCAGAAACAAAATTCGCTCCGGCTTCCACCATCAGGATGCCTTCTGCCGTTCCTGCGACAACGATGTCGAGGTCGGAACCTGATTCTTCGGCTTCAGACGGATTGATGAGAAATTGGCCGTCTTTGTGGCCAATGCGCACGCCGGCCACAGGGCCATTGAAAGGAATGTCTGAAATGTGCAGAGCGGCGCTGGCTCCAAGAATTGCCAATGGTGCCGGCGAGATTTTTGGATCAACAGACATGACCGTCGCAACCACCTGAACTTCAGTCAGGAATGTTTCAGGGAACAGTGGGCGGATCGGCCGGTCGATGAGGCGGCTGATGAGGACTTCGCGCTCGGAGGGCTTCGTTTCTCGCTTGATGTAACCGCCCGGAATACGGCCTGCAGAATAGAGTTTCTCGATGTAATCGACAGCCAAAGGAAAAAATGATGCCGTTGGTGAGGGGGCCTTTGCGCCGGTTGCACAGACCAGCACCTGGGTATCGCCGCAGGTGACGAGAACGGAACCGCCCGCCTGGCGAGCCATACGGCCGTGTTCAATGGTAATCTCGTGGTCACCCACGCGGATGGTTTTCTCAACAATGTTGAACATAAAAAGGAACCTTAGATAGATGGGCCGAGTGACGAGGCTGGCCTCGGTCCGGAGAGCGTTTATCCTCCCGACCATTCGAGAGTCCCGGCGCACCATGCGCCAGCTTTAAGCAAATGCCAATCGTTGATCCCACCCTAACAAAGAAGTTGAGCCGTGAAAAGGCGCAAATGCTGCAGTTGCAGTTGTTTTGGGGACAGTCCGCCTCCCCTTGCGCAGGTCAGTTGGCCTCAGTATGCCTTGAGAGTCGCTTTTTGCTTGGGGTGCCGGATGCCAGTTTATAAAATTCTTCATTATCCTCATGTGCTTCTCAGAAAACCGTCGACCCCCGTCGAACGTTTCACGCCGGGTTTGCGTGCTTTTGCCGACGGCATGGTCGAAACAATGAATGCCTTTGAAGGTATTGGTTTGGCTGCCCCACAGGTCGGGATCCTCAAGCGGTTGATTATCGTCGACGTCAGGCCCTACCTCGAGAATCAACAGCTTAAGGATTGGCATGGCAAATACACGTACACTTTGGACGGCAAGCCGACCGAGCTGCCCTCGCCGATGATTTTGGTGAACCCGGAGATCGTCAAGAAGGAAACTGAAATCAAGTTTCCGTTCGATGGCTGTTTGTCCTTTCCGGGTGTTGAACGTGGTGAAACAAGCCGCTGGAAAGACATTGTCCTGGAAGCAAAAGACACCAGTGGCAAAGAGATCAGGATTGAGTGCAACGGCATCATGAGCATTTGTCTGCAGCACGAAATGGATCATCTCGAAGGCGTCTTGTTCATTGACCGCGTTCAGGGGCAGGTGAATGAAAACGACGTTGTTGCCGATATCGAGGATCACGAAAGTGAAGCGGGAGTTCGCCGCAAGATGAAAAAACTCAAGCTGGTGGATGCTCGCGCCGAGAAACTCGATTTTCTCTGATTCAATAAAGGCTCGGGTGGGTGTGGAGATGTTCCACGTACTGGGCAATTTCGGAAATCACGTCGGAAGGAAGTTGCGAAAAGGCTGGCATTTGGCTGCCGGGTATTCCCTCCACAAGTGTTTTTTTGACTCCGTCAATCGTGAAGCCATTGATAACACCCGCTGGCGAAGGCTCAAGAAAATTGGGAGGCCTGCGGTTCAGTGTTTGGCTCAGGGCACCATTTCCCCGCCCTTCGGGTCCATGACAACCGGCGCAGTACTGTTGAAAGTGATAACGACCTTTGGCTTGTGCTTCGGAAAGTTGATATTTGGCTTGTGATTCGTCGTCCAAAGCCCAGGGTGGCGGAGATTTGTGAAACAACAATCCGACGGGTGTTGAATCGAAGAATGCCGGAAGAATGAGAAAGCCCAATGAGAGAACCACAAAGAGTCCGGCCAGTGAAAACGCAATTGCTTTCATGGGCAGCGGCTTTGCTTTTGGTTCCTGATTTTCGTTTGTCATGCGAGGCTCCGTTGGTTTGAATCCAAGATTGCTTGACCATCCGCTTGATAGCAAGTCTCTTCGACCTCTGGATATGCCGGGAGTGTATATCTTTGTTTCTTCATCGCGGATAACGACCGAAAAAAACATCCTGTCGCAAAAAAACATTGTTTCAGCGCTGCAGCGCGAAGGCAACGTCCTTTACATCGGCAAGGCCAAACAATTGAACGTCAGGTTGCAGAATTATCGACGGGGAGGCAACGGTTCTTCCGGCGAATGGCACAAGGCTTCAAAATTGAATGAAGAGGCCCGGTCTGTGTTGGTGATTCCAACTCCGACTCATTTTGAGGCCTGCTTGTTGGAATTGTTTTTGATTCGCAACTTGGCTCCGCGCTTGAATTACACGAGCACGGTTGCAGGGCGGATTCACTTTTTAATGCAGGACAAGACCACCCGGCGGCTGACTCTTTCGACCCGAAAAAAAACGGGGATGAAAGTTTGGGGCGTTGTCAGGACCCGTTCTCAGGTTCGGCTGGCTTTCGATGCCTTGTCCGAGGGGCTCGAACATTATCAGCCTGCAACGGGAGAATTGCCCATCCAACCCTTTTATTCGCGCTTTGGAAGAACCCTTTCCTCGGGCCGAACCATTCTCGACGTTTCTGCCAAGGATCAGGAAAACTGCGCTGCATATCTGCGCGGGCGGAAAAACGGGATCATGCAGGCGTTCTGGAGATCCATGAAAAAAGCTGCCGACAGTCAGCAATTTCATTTGGCGGCGCAAATGCGAGATCGTTTCCTTGCGCTTCAGGAATTGCAGTTTCAACTCCGACGTTCGAGAAAATTGGTGCGACTTTTTCGAAATTCCATATTTTGTTTACCGTCCGCAGATGGCCTTGCAGAACGACGCTATGTGATTGAGCGATTTGCAGTCGCGAGACTTGAGGAAAGCTCCAGGGTTGGAGAAATGAGTTCTTGGCGATCCTTTTTGGATATCGTCAATGAGTCTATCGAGATTTTCCTGGAAGAGTCGGACGCTCAGCCCGAGACGGAGCGATTGCGGGTCAATTTTGAAATTTTACGTTTGATGCTATGGTGGCACGTCAAGCAGACGGAACCATGCTCAACGTTGCAATGAATGCAAAGACGATCGGTTTCTCTGTGCGTCTTGAAAATATTCTACAGAGGATGAATGCATGAGCTCTCCACGCAAATTGAATCCCGGTCATTCGAAATTCCTGTTGCGGGCCAAGTCATCTGCGCTCGCCCTGTGTGCCTGTGGATTTGGGCTGACGCAAACCGCCCATGCGGCAACAGCCCAGGTGAATGGAGAAGCTGCGGTGGTTGGCGAGTTTATTTCCAACACGCCTCCGACAGGTTCCGAATTGAAAGGGCTGCGAGTTCCGCTCGGACTTCGCCTCGAGGGTCGTGCATCCAATTCGGTCAGCGTCTTTCTCGATTTGCGATACAACGCCAACAACTATCCCAACGTGGCCTTTCCCCTCGGGAACATGGAGGGAACTTCAGAGGGTCTGAAGGCGACTGGAAATGATGTGAATCATCCTTTCACCCGCAATGGTGGGAGAGGTGAAAAGCGGGAGCTGCTGAAGGTCAATCAAGCTTATGTTGAATACATGGCCGATGTGGGCCGGTTTCAGGCTGGCCGAATTCCACGTCATTGGGGATTGGGAGTTTGGCTGGACGACACTTGGAAGCCTGAGGGTGGATCCATTTCGACGTCCGATGCGATTTCCTATGCCGTCGATTTTTCGACCCGTTTGTGGGCCACCGCGTATTGGGAAAAAATATCCGAGGGCAGCTTGAGCTCACGCAGCGACGATGCCGACGCGCTGACGGGTGAGATTTTGCTTTCCGACGACATGACCGACGGTGGCGCAACGGGCGTGAGTCGCAAATTGGGTATTGCGTTCAGCAAGTATGATCACTCCGATTCATCTACCGAATTGAAGATTCTCGATATTTTTGGTGAGTTTGCATTTGGACGCCTTGGTCTCGGTGCGGAACTCAATTGGCCTACGGGCAAAACAAGTTCATTCAATTTTGATTCTTTGGGTGGAGAATCCGCCGTTGCCAATGGCCCAACTTATTCACGTGAGTCACAAACGGTTGAAGGTTTGAATATTCTTGTCCGCGCGGGCTACCAGCTGGGCGGTGGTGCCGCACCGGGTGATATGACTTCCAAGATATCGCAAACCGAAGCTGCGCGCAGACGCAGGCCAACAAGTCAGGTTGCAGGTTCGCAGATCATAAACCTGCTGGGTGGTTTCAGCCGTGGAGATGCAGATGCATTCGCGAATGTGAAAACAAAAGACTCGCGCATCACCGGCGTCCCCATGCATCCAAACGTCAGGCCAGCATTTCTGATGTTCAATCCACTTTCGCAGGATATTGCCGGCATGCCCGGTACGCTGGTGAGAAACGTCGTTTTTGGAAAAGCTGAATACAGTTATGAGTCACCCACATTCGGCATGATTGCTCCAGCCGTTGTTTTTGCCCGGCTTGATCAAACAAATTCAAAAACCACTGATGGAACCGCATCTGTTGGTGGAAATGGAAACCTAGGTTTCGAGGTTGATCTGACCTATTCCTATCGGACCATGGATGGAGTTCGCTTTTCATTGGACGGTGGGCTCTGGGTTCCTGGTGGCGCCTGGGAGACCTCCGGTGTGAAGCCGGAAACTGTTTATGGATTGCGCGCTACTGCTGCAACTTATTTTTGAAGAGGAAATCAAAGACCACGGATGAAGTTTGAAGGGTCAACCCTTCGTCCACCCACTTCCACTTCATAATGGAGGTGTGGCCCCGTGGTTCTTCCTGTGGCACCCACGAGTCCAATCAAATCACCTTTCGAAACCCGCGTTCCCGTCTTGACGAGGAGTCTGGATGCGTGCGCGTAACGGGTAGTCACGCCGAATCCATGCGCAATTTCGATGAAGTTTCCATAGTCGTCGGCTGTTCCCGCGCGAATGACGGTTCCATTTGCAGCTGCGCGAATTGGCGAGCCCATGGGAGCTGCGATGTCGACACCCTGATGCATTTTGGCTTCACCTGTGAAGGGGCTTGAGCGCTTCCCATAGAATGACGTGACGAAGCCTTGCACCGGAGAGATGGTTGGAGTTTGTGACAACCTGACGCGATAACCTTGCAGTTCCTTGAGAAGAGTGCTGAGTCCCTGGAGTTGTGTTGAGCTTTTGTCTCGAATGTCGGTGAGTGCAGCAAACAAGTCGCGGAACTCCAGATTGTCTGTATTGACGTTGCTACCCACAGCCTGGGTTGGGAAGTCGATTTTCGTGTCGTCCTGGTTCTGATTGTCCCTTGCAGCCGCGTTGGGTTTCAGGACAACCGAGTTTTCCGAAGGATTTGCGAGGTCATTCTTGATTCTTGATTTTGCGCGGAAATTGAGCCCTGAAACGCCCAGCTTTTTTTTTTCGGCGCGTGGATCAAGGCTGGCGGCCTCTTGGCGTACCTGATCCGAAATGTGATCCACCTGAACCAGGTTCGTTTTGACTTCCTGGAGTTTGGAAATGAGTGCTGCGGCTTCCGAACGGATGGCGACATTTTCTGCCCGAAGTTTTTCGTACTCGCCTTGCAGCGCGGCCATCTTCACAAGGTTTGCCGACAATGCGCTCACCAGGCCGATCATGGCAAAAAACAAGACCAATCCGACGTGAAGAAAAACTTTCGGAACCCGAAATCGTCGGGAAGTTGCACTTTCATTGGGAATGTAAATGAACGTCACGCACGCCAAGCGCGCAAACCAACCCGACTTGCCAACATTGACTTGCGGTGGCTTTGATACGTGCGGCTTTTGGCTGTGCATCAAACGTCCGGACACTTGAGGACTCCTCTCCCATTGACTGATAAGCGATCGGACGGCTCACTCATGAACTTGAATTCAACCTTTGACCCAAACGTCAAAAACACTGCATGAACCAATACTTATGCCGCTAAGTGTCCAGTGATATTAGAATAACTGTAATGTTGTCCTCGCCGCCACGCTCTTTTGCGAGTTCAATCATGTGCTCGCAAACCCACTGCATGTCGTCTTCCATCATCAGGTCAACGATTTCCTTTTCGGTGATCTTATTCGAGAGACCATCGCTGCAGATCAGGAAGCGATCGCCTCGATAAGGATAGAAACTGAAGACATCGACCTCTTCATCCTCTTGATACCCGACGCAGCGGGTAATGACGCTTTTCATTTGCGATGCGACGCTGGAATCTGCAGAAATAACGCCAGCTTTGATTTTTTCCTGATAAAGGCTGTGGTCGTTGGTCAATTGGTAGAGAAGCCCAGCCCTCAACATGTAGCACCGGCTATCACCCACATGGGCTACGACTGCTTTGGAGCAACCGAGCTTCAACTGGGTCGAATCTGAGCGTACTGGCAACCAAAGCACCGTGGCAGTTGTACCCATGCCACGCAGGTGGGGCATTTCGAGCGATCTCGAAAAAATGTTGAGGCTTGCTGTGTTGATGGACTGTTTGAGGATTGTTTCCCGGGTGAGTTGGTCCGAACAGAACAGGTCCCGGAAACGGGCACTGACTTCTGCTTCGAGGGTTTCCACGGCCAACCTGCTTGCGATTTCACCACCGGCCCGGCCACCCATGCCGTCTGCGACCATGAAGAGTCCAGAGTTGGGCGCGGCAAGATAGGAGTCCTGGTTGTTTTCCCTGACAACTCCAACGTCGCTCTGCAATGTGTGGCGCAAGAGACTCCCATTCCAGGAGTTCAATGATGGTTTGCTCGAAGCGTGTGGTTGACTTCGCAGGCCCATGTGGTTCCCTTTCCTGGCAACATTGCCGCAAGTGCAGTGTGTCTAAATGCTTCAGGAATGAGCAGTGCGTGGGTCGCCTCATGTCAATTTTGACGCACTGCAGATTTACACCGCGGGATATCGACGGCTTCCAGACGAAACGAAGAACGGAAAGGTAAGTGAAGATTTGGCAAGTGGCCTGGTCGGCAGGATTCGAACCTGCGACCATCGGATTAGAAATCCGATGCTCTATCCAGCTGAGCTACGACCAGACACTTCAGACTTACCACACCGAGCTTGTGTTGCAAGTGACGAGGTCGTTTTGGGATGAGTGGTGCCCGGATTGTAGACATCATCAAGAGGTCCAATCTTGTGAGTCAGGCCGACCTGACTCGGGCCATAGAGTTTTCCAACCGCGACAGCCTCCCTTTGCCACTGTTTTTGCTGCGAAACAAAATGGTGGCCGAAGACCAGCTGATGCGGGTTTTGTCGGAAGGCCTCGGGGGACTCGAGGTCGTATATCCCGACAAACTCGAAATCGATCCATCGATTTTGGCCAGTGTTCCAAAGGATATGGTGCTGCAGCATCGAGTCATTCCCATCAACCGCATCACAAACAACTTGATTCTGGCGGTTGGCGACCCGACCAACCTTGGTCTTTTTGATGCAATTTCGGCTAAATTGGGCGTGAAACTGCGACTCAAGCTCGCAAGCGATTTGTCTATCCAAAACGCGTTGAACCGCTACTACGGTGCGAGTGAGGAAGCTGCAAAAATTGCAGCCCAGCAAAAATCATCCCAGAACCAGCGCCCCACGTCTCGTTCCGCAACGATCAGCGCTTCAGGTGGGGGTGGTGGAAATGAGACAGGCGAAAGCTATGTCATTTCCTACATTGAGAAGCTGATGTTGACTGCTGCCCAACGACTCGCCAGCGACATTCATATTGAGCCTTTTGAGGCGAGCGTGCGAATTCGCTTGCGAGTCGACGGTTCGCTTCTGGAGTACAAACCTGCTCCACGCTTTGAGTTCCGCGATGCGATTCTTTCGCGAGTCAAACTGATTTCCGGCCTGGATATTTTTGAAAAGCGGTTGCCTCAGGATGGCAACACCAAACTCGACATTCCTGGACTCGGCAAAATGGATTTCCGTGTGAGCAGTTTGCCTTCCGTTTGGGGCGAGAAAATTGTTTTGCGCTTGTTGGACAAAAGCAACCTTCAACTCGACATGACCCAGTTGGGTTTCGACAGCGAACAACTGGAACAATTCAAGGATTGCATCCTGAAACCGTTTGGAATGGTGATTGTCACTGGACCAACCGGCTCTGGAAAAACAACAACATTGTATTCAGCGCTAAATGAATTGAACAGAATCAGCGACAATGTGGTCACTGCCGAGGATCCGGTGGAGTTCACCATTCCGGGAATCTGTCAGGTGAACGTCAAGCCTGACATTGAATTCACGTTCTCAAAAGCGCTGAAAGCATTTCTTCGACAAGATCCTGATGTGATCATGGTTGGTGAGATTCGCGATCTCGAAACTGGCGAAATTGCCATGAAGGCAGCGCTCACGGGACATATCGTGTTGTCCACCCTGCACACCAACAACGCAGCGGAAAGTATCGAACGATTGCGCAACATGGGAATTGACCGTTTCACCATCGTTTCGGCGTTGAACTGTGTGGTTGCCCAACGCCTGGTCAGAAAAATTTGCAAAGAGTGCAAAATCGAAGACGACGTTCCTGCCGAGAAGCAAATTGCACTTGGATTGCCTGAAAAATACGTCGGAAAATTCAAGATATATCGCGGAGCAGGGTGCGAAGCCTGCAACAACACCGGCTATAAGGGACGAGCTGCAATTTACGAAGTGCTGGTTGTGAACGAGCCCGTCAAACGTGCCATTGTGGAAAACATGACGGCGCTCGATCTCAAGCGGATTGCCATGGCCAACGGAATGCAGACGTTGCGGCAAAGCGCCTGGAAGAAAGTATATCGTGGAGTTTCGACCATAGATGAACTTATTGAAGCGAGCGGTTCGGATGAAGACACACTGCAAACCAATCGGCCAGAAAATTTGAGGAGTGCGTGACATGGCAACCCGCATCACCTTGCAGCAGCTCTTGAAAACCCAGGCGGAACAGAATGCATCCGACTTGCACATCAGCGTCGGAACTCCTCCCCAGTTGCGAATTCATGGTGATTTGTGTCCTGTGAAGGTGGATCCTCTGACGGCAGCCGATACCGAAGCACTTTGCTATTCGGTTCTGACAGAAGAACAAAGAAGAATTTTCGAGGAAGGTCGGGAAATCGACCTCTCTTTCAGCGTCAAGGGCGTTGCGCGATTTCGTGCCAACATCTTCAGGCAGAAAGCGGCAGTGGGTGGCGTTTTTCGTCTTATTCCGCACCAAATCCGAACTTTCGAGGAATTGAATTTGCCGCAGGTCGTGTCGGGACTGTGCGACTTGAGTCGTGGTCTCGTTCTGGTCACCGGAGCAACAGGCAGCGGTAAGTCGACAACCTTGGCGGCCATGATCGACAAGATCAACCGTGAGGTTCCGGGTCACATCCTCACTCTTGAAGACCCGATCGAATTCTCTCACGAACACAAGAGATGTGTTGTGAACCAGCGGGAAGTTGGTGCAGATACTCATTCCATAACGCGAGCCCTGAAGAGCTCGTTGCGCCAGGACCCGGATGTTGTTCTCATTGGTGAAATGCGCGACTACGAAACGATCTCGGCTGCACTGACCATCGCGGAAACGGGTCACCTGGTGTTTGCAACCCTGCACACCAACTCCGCAGTCTCCACAATCAATCGTATTATCGACGTTTTTCCTGCGCATCAACACAACCAGGTGCGAACCCAGTTGTCCACAACTTTGCAGGGAGTCTTGAGTCAGCAACTCCTGCCCTGCACCACGGGTGGTCGGGCACTTGCATTGGAAGTGATGATTCCAAACGCCGCGATTCGAAGCCAAATTCGCGAAGACAAAATTCACATGGTTTATCAGAGCATGCAGATGGGGGCGGACAAAACTGGAATGCAGACGTTGAACCAGAATCTGGTCAACATGGTCCAGAAGAGGGCGATCTCCGTGGATACAGCGATGAACGCTGCTTATGACCCGGAGGAATTGAAAAGTTTGCTGTCCCGGGTTGGCCTTGGGAAAGTTGGTTGAATCGATGAGACGGGTGGGTGATATTCATGCCAGTGTTTGAGTACGATGGCCGGGATCGCGCAGGTCGTCGCCAACAAGGTCGCCTGGAAGCCAGAAATGCTCTGGAAGCCAAGCAACTTCTCAAATTCATGGGATTGGGCCCCAATAGCTTGAAAACCGGTGGATCATTGAGCCTTGAACTCAAGATGCCACCCCAAATCCAGAAGTTTTTCGATCAGCGTGGCGTGGGTGACAAGGATCTGGTGACCTTCACGAAACAATTGTCTGTCATGATTGACGCTGGCGTTTCTGTCATCAAGGGATTGGAAATCCTCGAGCAGCAAGCAGAAAATCCTGTGATGAAAAGAGCCATCTCGGAGGTGCGTGCCAAGGTGGAGCGTGGACAGGAGCTGGGCGATGCAATGGCCAGCATACCATCTGTCTTCGACAATCTTTATTGTTCGTTGGTGCGCGCCGGCAGCAGTTCGGGACAATTGGATGTCATTCTCAGGCGACTGAGCACCTATATCGAAAAGAATGCCAAGTTGAAGAGGCAATTGTTTGGAGCAATGTTTTATCCCACGATTATCATTCTCCTGGCAGTCATTTTGACTGGTTTCATGTTGCTGGTCGTCGTTCCGATGCTGGCCTCAACATTCATTGAAGGTGGCAAAGAGCTTCCGGGACTGACGTTGTTTGTGGTCGAAACGAGCAATTTTTTGCGCGACAATTTTCTCTACATCATGTTCGCGATCGGAATTGCAATTTACGTCTTCCGGAATTGGATTAAAACTCCAGCGGGAAGACTTCAGTGGGACTCAATTCTGTTGCAGATTCCCCTGATAGGAACGCTGGTGAAGAAAATCAGCATCGCGCGCTTTGCCAGCACGACAGCCACGCTTGTTGCATCGGGCATCGGCATCACCGATGTGCTTCAAACAGCCTCGGCAGTGCTGGGCAACAAGGTTCTTGAAAAAGGAATCTTGCGGGTTCGGGACGCGGTGATCCAAGGCAAGGGCATGGGTGGACCCATGGCCGAAGAACGATTCATTCCGCAAATGGTATCGAGCATGGTGAGCATTGGTGAAGCCTCGGGGCGACTGGATGTGATGCTACAGAAGGTGTCCGATTTTTATGAAGAGGAAGTTGATGTCGCCATGGCGGCAGCACTCAAGGCCATTGAGCCGATCTTGTTTGTCGTGATTGGTGGCATTGTCGGGGTCATTTTGATCGCGATGTACTTGCCGGTGTTTGACCTGGCTTCGGTCGGCGGGTGAGTGGCTCCGCGTTTTGCGGATCGTCGGGCCAATAATGTCGCGGGTAGCGCCGCGAAAGTTCCTTTTTGACCTCCGGATAAACGTTCTTCCAGAATCCCGAAAGATCTGTCGTTACCTGGACGGCCTGACCATTGGGTGCCAGCAGATGGACCGTGACCGGCAATGAGTTTTGCAAGAGCCGGGGTGTGCTCATGGTCCCGAAGAAGTCCTGCATTCTTGAGGATATCCATGGAGGTTGCCCGTTGATGTATTGAACTTCGACCCTGCGTCCAGAGCCGAGTGTGATGCGCAGAGGCAATTCGCGATTGAGCGTGTTTTTGATGTCCCAGGGGATAAAGGTGTCAATATATTCTTGAAGTGAGTGTTGGGTGATTTCTGCAAAGGATTTTTTTCCTTCACAGACGTGAACCAGAAACAATTCAAAATCACCATCAACGATGCTGATTTTTGGCGTGTCGGGGAATCGGGTCTGAAGAAGGCTCATTCTGTGCTCGAAAAATTCGAGAGGTGCCGCAGAATCAAAGGGTTTTGGCCAGCGTGATTTGAGCTCGTCAAACAAAATCTGTTCAGCATCGGAGGACTCTCCCTGCGATTGCCTTTCCTCCAGAACCAGACTTTCAAACATCACCCGGGTGGAATTCCTGACGCGTTCACTTTGCTCATCCCAAAAGGACTTCGATTCGATTCTCGTTTTGTCCTTGCCCAGTGATTTTAGAATTTGCGCGTTGAGTCCTGCAGCGAGAGTGATCTCGGTGACAAAATGTGTCGAGCCCTGTCGACGCGTTTGCTCTGCCTGAAGTGCAATTGCAAAGTCGGAGTCCTGGACTGTACTTGACCTTGACAATTGACCTTGTCCGCCGCGAGCAAAAATAGCCTCTATCATCGTTCGCTGAGTTGACTTTGTCTTCCTGAGCGCAACAATCCGGTCAGGAAATCCGGCGAGGAGTTCACGTGCAAACGGACTTGCTTCATTCCAATTGCCTTGTCCACTCGTCAGTGGACGTTTTGGAGCATTGGTCAAATGAACCAGTGAATCAAAACTTTTTTCAATTCGCTTGAGCTGGGTGGTGTCGATGGCTTCGCGCTCTTCACGCGTGATTGTTTCCGGGTGATGGCGCAGCCTGTCGAACAGCGATGCCTGGAATGAAAGGTCGCAGTCGGTGTGGATTTCAGCGTCACCCTGGTTGCTTTTCAAAAGCGGGCCTTCGTTGAGCATGCTCACCAGCAGGCATGCCTCGCCAAGCGTTCCATTTTTCGACGCTTCAAGAAGGATTCTGCCCAAGCGAGGATTGAGAGGCCAGCGGATCATCTTTTCGCCGATGGCGGTGAGTTGGTTGTCGTTGTCGACTGCATCCAACTCCCGCAAGAGGGATAGTGCTGCATTTGTGCTTTCAATTGGAGGATTTTCCAACCAGGGCAACGCATCGAAGCGGGGTGTCCGATCACGGAAGATGCGGTTGCATGCGCCCAAAACCTCAAGAATCGTCTGTGAAAGATCCATCCGCAAAAGTTCTGGTTTGTCGTGTGCAGTCCGGCCCAGAAAGTCGGCTCTGGTATAGAGTCTGCGTGCCACTCCAGGAGAGGTTCTTCCGGCGCGGCCTGCCCGCTGTGTGCAGCTCGCCTGGCTGACAGGCCTGATGTCAAGAGAGGGCAACCCATTCCAATGGGCGTAACTTGCGACCTTGGCAATTCCGGAATCGACAACGCCCGTGACGCCAGGAATGGTCACGCTTGTTTCAGCGACGTTTGTTGAAAGGATCACTTTTCGCTTGGGATGGGGCATAAAGATTTTGCGTTGTTCTACCAACGGAATTTCTGCACGCAATTCAAAAGTATCAAAGTCAGTCTTGAATTTGGAAGTTGCGAGGGCCTGTGCCGAGCGGCGGATGTCTGCGGCCCCCGACAGGAAGACAAGGAGATCTCCCGGGCACCGGGGGTCTTTGAGGAGAGATTCGACGGCAACAACAACTCGCCATTCGAGGGCTCGTTCATCGTTGCCCTGGTCATATTCAATCTCAACAGGAAAGGTGGGGACCTCGGCCTTGAGAAGTGCCGAATCGGGAACGGCCGCAGCCAGTTTTTCCGTGTCGAGCGTTGCCGACATGACGATCAACTTCAAATCGGGGCGAGCATTCAATTGCAGCCAACGCGTCAACGCAAAAGCAACATCAGAATGCAGATGCCGCTCGTGGAATTCATCCAGCACCACAGCATCAACCCCTTCCAGTTTGGGGTTGGCCAGCAAGGTGCGTAAAAAAAGCCCTTCGGTCATGAAAATACTGCGTGTCCCCGGACCAATCGATTTCTCGTAGCGGATCTGGAAACCCACATCCTGGCCCGTGCTTTGTCCCAATTCTTCGGCGACACGCTCTGCTGAAAGGCGGGCTGCAAGTCGACGTGGTTCAAGGATAAGGGTTTTGCCCGCCAGAGCGCGCAAAAGAAATTGCGGCACCCGTGTCGTTTTTCCGCTCCCTGGTGGCGCCTGGAGAATGATGGATTGTTTGTTTTTCAATGCTTCAACAAAATCAGTCTCGAGATCGTCGATGGGCAATTTTATGCGTTGATTCACTGTCGCACCGTGGGGTCAAGTTTGAGCGGCTGTTTTGGAATTGCTGGTTGACTGGAGCTTGTGGAAAAGTCGCTCGGCGTTGCGTGATGTTTGTTCTGCAAATTCAGCGAAACCGGTGCCACGAAGATCAGCGACGCACTCGGCCACATTGGCAACCCAGGCAGGTTCATTTTGTTTGCCTCTATGTGGTGTTGGAGCCAAGTAAGGACTGTCTGTTTCCACCAGGATTCGATCTGAAGGCACGAACTTCGCGACTTCCCGCAGTGCGTCAGAATTCTTGAACGTGACGATTCCAGAAAATGACAAGTAAAAACCCAGATCGAGGAATGCCCGACCTTCGTCCAAGGTTCCAGTGAAGCAATGAATGACACCGCTTCCACCTCGTTCCGCGAATTTCTTCAATCGCGAGTGAACGTCGGCAAATGTATCGCGGACATGCACGACAACCGGCAAATTGCAGCGCAGCGCAACTTCGAGAAAGTCTTCAAAGCAAACGATTTGCTGCGCCATCGGAACGAATTTGTGGTAGCCGTCAAGTCCGATTTCACCAATGGCGACAACTTTTTCATGCGAGAGAGCAATCGCTTCCATTCTCTGCACCAGCGTTGGTGAATACTGATCGGCGTCGTGCGGTTGAATGCCAACTGTCAGCCAGAGGTTTGGAAACTGTTCGACCTGTTTGAGTCCTGTTTCCAGGGTTTGTTCATCGAACGTGATATTGATGATTTTTTCGACACCATTGCAAGTTGCGCGCTCAACAAGTTCGCTCACGTGTGGAGCGAGTTTATCGGAGCACAAATGACAGTGTGTGTCGATCAATCTCATGAGAATGCCTGAATGCCTGTCAGGTTCTGACCAACAATCAGCAGGTGAATGTCGTTGGTTCCCTCGTAGGTGTAAACCGATTCCAGATTGCAGGCGTGACGCATGCATCTGTATTCATCGCTGATGCCGTTGGCTCCAAGAATATCACGAGCAGTTCTCGCTGCTTCAAGCGCAAGAAGCACATTGTTTTGTTTTGCCATGCTGATTTGTGCAGGATCAATTGTGCCGGCCGATTTCAACTCGGCAAGCCGTCTGGCAAGAAGGTTGCCAGTTGTAATCTGGGTGGCCATGATCGCAAGTTTGCGCTGAATCAACTGAAACGAAGCGAGCGGTTTGTCGAACATGATGCGGTTTTTGGAGTACGACAATGCTTCCTGAAGGGAATCCTCGGCAGCGCCCAACGCACCAAACGCAATCCCGTAACGAGCCTGGTTCAAGCACATGAGTGCATTCTTCAATCCGACAGTTTCCGGCAAAATATTCTCGGCAGGGATGCGGCAATCTTGAAAGAACAACGAACCTGTGATCGATGCACGCAAGCTCAATTTGCCATGAATGGCGCGTTGTTCAAAACCTGGGGTTCCCTTCTCGACAATGAATCCGCGGATTCCCTGATCTGTTTTGGCCCACACCACGGCAACGTCGGCAATCGAGGCATTTGTGATCCAGGTTTTGGAGCCGTTCAGGATCCAGTCATTGCCATCTTTTTTTGCGTTGGTTCGCATACCGGAAGGGTTCGAACCAAAATCGGGTTCAGTGAGTCCGAAGCAACCGATCGCTTTACCCTCGCGCAACAACGGAAGCCAGCGCTGCTTTTGTGCTTCGCTGCCGAAGGCGTGAATGGGATACATGACCAATGCACCCTGAACGCTTGCAAAGCTGCTCAAGCCGC
>JBMSQQ010000064.1:0-20322 GCA_049423385.1 Silvanigrellaceae bacterium
AAGTAGCTCTTGCCACCCTCAGCGTTTACAAAAGCAGGGTTCTCCGTCAGATTGTCGAAAACGTCGCGCGTCGAGCCAGCAAGCGAATCCGTAGCCGTTGAAGCGAAAGAAAGGCTTGGAGCGAGAAGCGAAACGAAAACAAAACGTTTATGCAACATGAACCATTCTCCTTGTTGGTGGGTTGCAGGGAAATGTTAACATGACAATTTCCCGGGAACCAAAAAATCTTACAAGGAATTTTTCAAACTGATCGATCCACAGGCAAGGAGCACATCCGTGAAACAGCACCTGCGCACTCTCTCTTCATGCATCTCTCTTTTCTCTCTCGTTCATGCAGGACAAGCACTTTGCGCCGACTCCAAGGAACAACCGTTCGAGTTTCACAGCTACGGTCGGCTTGGCTTTTCGACCAACGAAAAATTGACTGATGCGGGCCGTGATCAAGGTGATGGCGCATTTGGGCTTCCCACCAGTCGTCATGTTCGTGATTTGAATTATTTGCGCATTCAGCTGCTGGGAAACATGAGCACGAAGGCAAAATTCAATCTTGAAGCGCAATTCGACAATCTCGCCCACCAGACCAACAATTGGAACGGAGCCGGGCTCAATCTGCGCAATGCCTACTTTCAATTGCCACTCAACTCCGAGAGCGAAGGTTGGGTGGGAGCGCGCCGCCTTGAGTTTGAAGATGTGCGCCTGTTCGACAAGTTCCCGCTCAGCGACACCACATTTTACGGTGCAGGCTTCACAACCCCAATCGCAGGTTCAGCAACGACCGTTGCAATTGGCTTCAAGAACCTGGAAAACAGCCCGCTGCTTGTCGCCAAGGATCCCAACAACCCTGCTGCAGACAACGACAGCGTCGTGACCCAACGCCGCGACACATCGCTTTTCGTGCGCCACGACATTTCACTCGACAGCAACATGGCGATTCGTCCAACCCTCATTCTCAGCCGCACCGGCAAGTATTTTCAAAACGGCGCGCCGCTGGACAACTATTCAACCGTGTTGGCAGACAAATCCGGCATCGCATCCAATGAAACACCAAAGCCAGTCGTCACCGGAAAACTCGGCGCGGTGCTCTCGCATTGGGGAAATGAAGGTTGGGGCAACCACTTCGTTTGGGCTGAGCAGCGCAGTGCTGCAGGACAAGTGGGGAGCACGGACAAGGACACCATCTACGGCCTGGCGACCTCGGGCGATTATGAAGGATTGAGCGACAGTGATGTTGGCCTGATGTACAGCGCCATCGTTCAGGTCACTCAGTACAAGAACGCACAACCCAAATACTCGCTCAAAGACAATGCCTACGTTGCCAATGGTGACTCAACATCCAAGCGCAATACGCTTGTGGCGGTTGGGCTTCAGCCGGTGTACTACGCAACGCCCAATCTGCACCTGGCCCTGGATCTCAATCACACCCTGTCCACAAAAGTGGGTGCCGAGTTCGCCAAGCCCAACATGACTTTCATCACGCCAATTGTTCGTTATGCCACCAACAAGAACGCTTTGGCCACGCCACAACTCTTCACATCGGTGACTTACGGCATCTATGAATCCAAGGCGCGCTTGTCGTCGACGGGAACTCCGAGCAAGACCTCGCTCACAACCCAAACAGGTTGCGAATTCTGGTTTTAAGGCGGAAGCCCACTGAAAGTGGGCAGTCTTGCACCGCCTTTACCTTGATGACTTCGAGAGAATCTTCAGCACCTCTGAACGAACAACGCCAAAATTGCTTGTGAACCATGCCGAAGCGGCTACGTTCTTCGCATTGAGTTCAGCGCAGCGACTGAAATTCTCCGCACTTTCTTTGGCAGCTTCCTGACCTTTTGCAGCCTGACAAAAACGGTCTCCCGTTTGAACAGCGAGTTTTTCAACGAACTGTTCCGAAAATTTTCTGTACTGGAGAGAAAGCCAGCTGGTCACTGACAAAAACTTTGCCTCGGCGGGCATGAGGCCGATGTCGGGCAGGTTCTGGTCATGGGTCACGAAGGTGTTTTCTTTCTCCTGGGCAAGCGACAACGACGACTCTTCCGCGGTTTTGGCCACGAGCTGCGCGTTCAGGCGCAGCTTTTCACGATGTTCAACGGCAGGATAATTGTAGGTTTTGGGTTCCATGCGGAACTTGGTCACGGGACGCGTCTTCTGCACCGGCCGTTCCACGGTTTGCTGTCGACCATCCTTGAAAACCGTGACGTATTCCTTGTCGTCGTACTGCTCGTAATCCTGGTAGGGCACCTTGAGTTTGTAGGAATGGCTCTTGATGGTCGCCCGGGTCGAATAGTCGCGTGAATAGTCTCCCGACACGGCCAGGGTCAGGGTGTAAGGAGATTCAGAAGCATACAGGCCCACTGCCTGGATTCTCCCTTCGACCTCATTGCGGAGCAGCTCCATTTGCGTTTGCCCATTGCCATCAAAGTTTCGGAAATCGAGGTTGCCGGTAAAGACAATTTTCGAAAACCTGAAATCCTTCTGAGAATCCAATGGCACTCCAGACGGCGAAGAACCGTAATAAGCGCAGACGGCCTTGGAAACCGCATTGAACGAAAAGCTCGTGCTGCTCACCCACGCCTGGAGCGCCTGGCACAATTGCTGTCCTTCCTTTCGAATATCCTCGAGCAACTCTACCGAATAAGAACCAAATTGCTTGGCCTCGCGGATGTGGTCGAATTCATTCCAATAGGATGTCGCAACTATGGGCCGGTGCTCGCTGATTTTCTGTTGAATCATCGAGGTGAGAAGGCGACGGCCATTGCGCACTTCCTCCTCGGCGCTCACAAGCTCGCCGGATTGGAATTTGCTGACATCCCAGACCGAGATCTTCTCCAACAGTGTTTCAAGTCTTTCGAGTGCACCCTTGCCGTTGCCGGACATTCTCATCAGGCGAATTGACACCAATTCCTTGCGCCAGATTTCCGAGCGCGCCTTGGCCAATCCTATTTTTGCATCTGCATTGTCGGGCTCGGATTTCAAAATCTGCTCGTAGGCATCACCTGCTTCCTGAAAGAGTCCCGCTTCAAGCAATTTGTTGGCTTTGCCAAGTTGAGTGGTACAGCCGGCCAACGCAACGAATCCCAGGATGCCTGCAGAACGAATCATTTGATGCACTTAGAACCTCCACGCCATTCCCTCGGCGCATTCAACTTTCTGCTTTCTTCCGTGCCTTCAAAAGTAGTCTGGTCAGGACGCGATCAAAGGCCTCGGCAAATTTCTTCTTGTCCAGGGCGCCATAGGCCGCTGGCCCTCCGGTCACCATGCCAGCCCCACGCAGCCCCTCCATGAGATCACGTGTGGCAAGACGCTCGCCAATATTTCCGGAATCGAATTCTACACCGCGCCGGCTGATGGTCGAAACATTCTGCGTCACGCACCTGTGAGCCAGGGGAATATCGTCGGTCACAACAAGGTCGTCGGGCGTTGCGTTGTCGGCGATGTAGTCGTCGGCAGCATTGAAGCCTTGGTTGACCACAATCATCTGCAAGTGAGGATGGGCTGGGAGTCGCACCCAACGGTCCGCCACCAGGACGACCGGAATCTGTGTCCGCAAAGAGGCCTTGAAGACGCACTCTTTCACATCATTTGGGCACCCATCCGCATCGAGCCAAATCCGCATGTTCCTGTGTCACTCCCGTGGAAAGTGTTTTCCATTACTCTATATGCAAAATCGGCGAAATTCAGTCATTGGCCGAAATTCGACCAACACCCGCTTCGGGACAGCACAATTCCGGCCAGCCAGCCTGTCGAGCATGGTCTGTTCAAATTTCGGCACATGGGAATCATGAGAATTTCTAATACCTGTTTGCTTGGCATGGTCATTGCTGTTGGTCGAACAGATGCTCGAAGCATCGACCAACAAAAAGGAGTTATCCCATGACAGTTCTATCCCTTGCACTCGCATTCGCTTCCAACAAAAAATCAAATAATGCCCGCCTCAGTCGCACCGCATCGGTCGAAAAGAACATCCGCGCCCTGAGACGCGTCGGTTCGACCCGGTTCGTCATGATCGAAATGGGCTCACAGGGCTAATCAAGAAGTCCTCATCCACCAACCCCAAATTCAGGATACACCGAGGAACAGCATGCTTGGCCTTTATTCCTACCCCGAAATTTGCCAGTCGCTTTTGAATCTTGCCGACCCCGAAACATTGGCCGCCCATGGCTACACGAACCTTGGCCTTCGCATGGCAATCCAGGCCAGGGCTCAACAATTTGAGCCCGAGCTGCCAATCTGGAACACCGACAGTGCGGTGTTGATCGCTTCTAGCCAAAGGGAACTCGAAATGCGGCGACTGTTCTCGGGTCACAGCGAATTGAATGATCTTGGCCAAGCAACCGCGATCGACAGCTCCTTCTCGACAGAGGAACGAACATTCAAACTGCAACAGCTCCGAACGGCACTTGATTTGATCAAATCACTGGATCCCAACCTGTCCGAAATTTTCCATGTTGTGGTCTCGTGCATTTTCACGTCCAGCTCATTAATGGCGGGAGGAGGAACATCCTCGGCAACGCCAGGAGTGATCTGGGCCAACCTGCGCCCGCACTGGAGCAGTTGGGATGTGGTTGAATTCCTGGTTCACGAGCTGACACACAATATTTTGTTCTTTGACGAATTCTCGGAGTTGCATTACCTCGACCACGCCAAGCTTTCGGATCCGACGACTTTTGCACAAAGCGCAATCCTCAAGCGCGCGCGACCGCTCGACAAGGTTTTTCACAGCATCATGGTCGGCATTGCGGTTTTGAACCTGCGAGCCAACTCTGTCCTGCAGTGCCACAACAATGGTTCATCACTTGCCATGACCACAGGAATTCATCCCGACTCACTCACGCTGATTGCACAGATTCGCGCATCCATTGCATCTGTGGATGAGAACCGTCATGCACAAAGACTGCTCTCAGGCAGGGGCTTGGATTTGTTGAATCGGGCACGCCGTCGCATCGAGGAGTTTGCCAACGTTGGTGTCGCGCTGGCGATTTAAGTTTGGAGATTTTAAAATGTTGCGAACACTCTTTTCCTCACCTGCATTTTTCCTTGCCTTGTTGTTTGTCATTCTTCAACAGGGAACCGTGGCGTCTTCCACATGGTTCCTTGCGCGTGTCACTGCAAACACGCAATCCACCTCTGAGGTTTTACCTTGGTTGGTGGGATTTTTGCTGAGTCTTGCGTTGCCCTATGTTCCCGGTGTTTTGGCTGTTCGCCAGGTGGCCCGGATGAAGAATTCGGCACAACGAAAGATCCTCGACCTTTTGCGAATTACCATCGAAGGCAAGACAACCCTCCTTTCCAACAAGGAGGAACGGGAGAGAAGATTTGTCTTTCTCCAGCGTGAAGGCGAAGATTTTGTCGCACACTCGTGCGACGCCGGTTTCGATTTCACGCAAACAATTTTCAATGTCGTACTCAACATTGCAGCGCTTGTAATTGTTGTTCATCCGGCACTTCTTCCGGCCTATGTGGCAAGTTTGGCACTGATGAGTGCAGCCACACACCTTGGAAAGAATCCACTCACAACGGCAACCCGGGAACAACGCGAAGCCCTTGTGGGGTTCGACGCGGTTCAACTCACTGCCTGGGAAAACCTGACGATTGGCAATTCAACCAACACATCGCGCTGGAATTCAACCCTTGAGTCACGGTTCGACAATCTGGCACAAAGACGCCTCAAACTCACAACCCTGCGCGAAATCACAAGTCTATTGTCGACCTGGGCTGCAATGATTCCAGTCCTTGCTGCAAACATCTGGATGGTGACAAAAGCTTCATCCCCTGCCGAACTCGCTCTGCTTGTTGCAACCTTGCCCCGTCAGCTGATGGTGCTCAATCATCTGCACATCGTCAGCAGCTGGTCTGGATTTTTTCACGAACTGAGTGAGCGCTATCAGGGACTCAAAGCTGCACTTTCAGAAGTTTCCGCGAACGCCCGAAGGGAACACGACAGCAACATCCGGTTCAACGAGCTTAAGATTTCGCAGGTGGGCGATTCAATCACCGCAGCTGGCCTCGAAACCGAAAGCAACCCCGAAAAGATGGCCTTCTGGGCGAAGAAGGCCCAGCAAGGACGATTCCGGATTGAGGGTGGCAATGGCACCGGAAAATCAACGCTGTTGCGCTCGCTGAAGGAGTCGCTGGGCCGTGATGCCTTTTATCTTCCGGCCGAACACTCCGCCCTCGATTTTCCGGTTGCCGGTGGCCTGAGTTCCGGACAACGTGCCCGCTCGATTCTCGAAAACCTCAAGATTTCAGCTCCGCGCGTGCTTTTGCTCGACGAATGGGATGCCAACCTGGATATGCACCATCGGAAATTGCTGGACCAGTTCATCAGCCAGCTCTCGGAAAAGCACCTGGTCCTTGAGGTCAGGCACAATTGATGAAGCCGATTGTTTCCGTGTGGCGACAAGTTTTGATACAAAACTCTTTCGCAGCTTCGCCACCGGAACACAAAAGGCAAAACAATGTCCGAACAAAACCCAAAGTCATCGCCCGGCTGGAATCTTCAGCACAGCTACGCCGAACTTCCAGCTGTTTTTCATTCCAACGTGTCTCCCACTCCGGTGTCGAGTCCCCGGCTGGTGGTACTCAACAAGCACTTGGCTTCAAGCCTGGGGCTGAATGCAGAGCTTCTGGCTTCGGGTGAAAATGTGGAGATTTTTTCGGGCAACAGGTTGCCCGAAGGAGCAAACCCGATCGCACAAGCCTATGCGGGACATCAGTTCGGCGGTTTCACGATGCTTGGCGATGGCCGGGCGATTCTGCTGGGCGAACAATCCACGCCCGAGGGCGACACGTTCGACATTCAGCTCAAAGGCCCGGGACCCACTCCCTATTCGCGTCGGGGCGATGGCAGGGCCGCACTCAAACCCATGCTTCGCGAATACATCATCAGCGAAGCCATGCACGGCTTGAATATTCCAACCACACGCAGTCTTGCCGTCGTCAGCACCGGTGAGTCTGTCATCCGCGAAGACATTCAACCTGGTGCAATCCTGACCCGTGTGGCATCGAGCCATATCCGCGTCGGAACTTTTGAATTTGCGCGGGCACAGGGTCAGCCGGAAGATTTACATGCACTCATCGAGTACACCCTCATCCGGCATTTCCCGGAAGGCTTCGCCACCGAGAATCCAACCCTTGCGCTGCTTGAAGAAGTGGTTTCCCGGCAAGCGCACCTCGTTGCCCGCTGGATGCACTTCGGCTTCATCCACGGAGTCATGAACACAGACAATATGTCGATTTGTGGCGAGACCATCGACTACGGCCCCTGCGCATTCATGGACACCTACAACCCCGCGACCGTTTTCAGCTCCATCGATCGCGAGGGGCGCTACGCGTATGCGAACCAGCCGCGCATTGCCTTGTGGAACCTCGAGAGATTTGCCGAAACACTCCTGCCCTTCTTGGACGAGTCGGAAGACAAGGCCGTCGAAACAGCGCAAAACGCGTTGGAAAGCTTTGCCGACATCTACAACGAAGCATGGCTCAACGGCATGCGTTCGAAATTGGGATTGTTTGACGCGATGCCGGAAGATTCAGCCCTGGTGACAGAATTCCTTGGCTTGCTGCACAAGACCAATTCCGATTACACCAATTCATTTCGCTCGCTCACACAGTACCCCACGGGTTTTCCCGAAAGCCCGCTCTTTTCGTCTGCGGAATTTTCAGCTTGGAACAAAAAATGGAGCGAACGTAGACAACAGCAACACAAATCCGAGAAATATGTGGTTGAACTGATGCGGCGCAACAGTCCAAGCGTGATTGCCCGCAATCATCGGGTTGAGGAAGCACTTTCTGCCGGCGAGAAAGGCGATATTGCGCCAATGGAACGGCTGCTCAAGGTGTTGGCAACACCTTTTGAAGACTCTGTCGAGCATGCCGAATTCAGCCGCGAACCCGGACCAGACTTCATCGGCTACAAAACGTTTTGTGGCACTTGAACCGATTATTCGCAGACCAATTCTTGAAAGCCGGAAAGACTTGGAGCAGAGAAGTGCTCCTGCATTTCGTCAAGAAAAATATCGCTGGCACCCGAGCGTTCACGCAATTTGCGCAAAACTTCGGCCAGACGCTCGATTTGCTCGTCGCTCCATTCTTCACCCGGCTTGAAATCAATCCTCAGGGCGTTCTCCAAAACTCCCAATCCCAGGTCGGGCAATCCGTAGGATTTCTTCACCAACAAATGTCGCCCAGATTCCACCATCTGGATAATCTCCTGCAGCGTGTACTTGTCTGAAAGCAATTCACGCTTGCGGGAGCCTTCGCGAGCCATGGAACTCGCAGCCAGATTGGCGTTGGCAATCAGAATACCGATGGCTTTTCTGAGTCCTTCCGGCGACGCAAATGACAGCGAAATTTCTGGAAGCGTGCCATCGAATTCTCTCATCTGTTGCTTGAAACATTCCACGTTGTCCATATCCATGTTTCTTTCCCGCTGGCTGAAAAATTCAAATCAGAATCGAATGAAGGGATTCCCACTCCTCCAGATTAACCCCAGACAATCATGGAGCCAACAACAACAATCCGCCACGCACTGGAAACAATGCCCGGTTTCATTTATGAATCTCAACATGAGAAAATCATTCGTCTTGAATTCCATGATTGCGAGTCTTTTGGCGGGCTGTGATGGCGGTTTTGCACCCCATCCGGAAGCCGACCATTTCATGCCGAAGTCATTGAAAAATCAGGATGTGGAAGAAAAAATCATCGGCGAAAACAATCTCATTCCGGTGACCGCGAGCGCCGACAACCTCCCGGTCGAAATGCGCCATCTTGTTGACGCTGTAGGCCAACTCAACTTGGGCTGCACCGCAACCCACATCGGTTCCGGTCTCGTTCTGACCGCAGGTCATTGCATTTCAAAAAGCCCACGCAGCAGCACAAACAGCTGCAGACATCTTGGCGTGGTTTGGGGAAATCGTGGGGGCAATACACAGCTCTCGGCTTCCAAATGCCTGGAAGTGAAAATACGGGTCTACAATGACACCCTCGATTATGCGCTTTTGAAAGTTGAGAACCCGCCCGCTGCCTTCATTCCGGTTGAAACTGAGCCGACAACACTCACCACGCCCGCGACGATGTTGAGTCACCCACGCATGCGACCGCTCGAGTGGTCTGGAATTTGCGGATTGTCCGTTTACGAAGATCCAAAGCGTGCATCGGAAAAATTCTTCCACTCGTGCGATTCCGAAGGCGGAAGCAGTGGTGCAGCAATATTGTCGCGCGAGTCATTGCGAATCATTGGAATTCACAATGGTGCCAGCGACGAACTCAATTATGGAATTTTCATCACAGCAATAACTGATCTTGCAAAGTTGATCACCTCGGCAGACATGGTGGCACACTGATGGATTGGCTTTATTTGTTGATGGCAGGCTTTTTTGAAGTGGGCTGGCCCGTGGGCATGAAGTTGGCGCAAAATGGTCAACACAGGATTGCAGCAATTGCTTTTTCGGTTTTCTGCCTTGCCGCGAGCGGCTGGCTTCTTTGGCTCGCACAAAAAACAATCCCGATGGGAACAGCCTACGCCGTCTGGACCGGCATTGGCGCAGTGGGGGCATTCCTTGTGGGAATTTTTGTGTTTGGTGATCCGCAGTCTTTTGCCCGTTGGGCAGGCGCAGCCCTCATTATTGGCGGAGTCGCGTTGCTCAAGGCGAGCTGAGCTCGATTGGCGTTGATTCGTGCATCACGAATTTGCGTTGCGCCCTCGAACCAGCCTCAACGCCGAAAAAACCACATCAACAGACTGAGCAAAACACTCAACAGCAGGCTGGTGGCAAGCGGAAAATAAAAAGAAAAATTTCCCCGCTTGAAGACGATGTCTCCCGGAAGGTTGCCAAGACCAAGGCTTTCCCTGTACTGCCAAAGCAGACCGATGATAAAAACCAGTGCCCCGGCAATCATCAGAATCTTGCCCAAGTTCCACCTCCAGTCGATGCCAACCCCGCACTCAGCAGAACCACCAACCATGAGGGCCATCGAGCCCATTTCAAAAGCACAAGATTGACGGCGACCAAAACCAGGGAAAAATAATGATCTCCAGCGACTGATGCAACCGAATCCATGACGACGGAAGCGAGCAAGCCCACCACAGTCGCATTTATTCCCGCAAGAGCGCAGTGGACCGCAGCAAATTTCCTGATCGATTTCCAAAGCGGAAAAATACCTGGCAACAGCAAAAACGAAGGTGCAAAAATACCCACGGTGGCAATGGCAGAAGCAAGACCAGCAGTGCCGATGCCTGCACCGGCAGGAACACTCGCAGCGCCAAGAAAAGTTGCAAATGAAAAGAGTGGTCCTGGAACGGCCTGAGCTGTTCCATAGCCAGCCAAAAAGGTTTCTCTCTGGACAAGTTGACCAGCAATAAATTCATTCTCAAGCAATGGCAAAACCACATGTCCCCCACCAAACACCAAAGCACCAGAGCGGAAGCATTTGTCGAACAGGATGAGCAAGGGGTTCTGCACCATGCGTGCTGCAGCCGGAAGGGCAAACAACAGCAAAAAGAAAACAGAAAGAAACAAGATACCCAGATGAGTTTTGAAGCGAATCAGATTCAATTCCTGAGGCACATTCATCGATTTTCGCAGGAAAAAAATCCCAAAAACCGCTCCGGCAAAAATCATTGCGATATTTGCAAATTGAAATTCGACAGCAAAGGCCAAAAGAGCCACTGCGGCTGCAAGAACTTTACGTGGCTGGTCTGGGCACAACGAAACAGACATCGAATGCAGCGCATCTGCAACAACCGCGATTGCGGCCAACTTGAGACCATGCAACATTCCCGATGGAATTGCCAAAGGATACGAGATTGCAGAAAAGCCTGCAAAAAACATGATGACTGCTGAAGGAAGAGTGAAGCCAATCCACGCGGCCGCAGCACCCCAGCCCCCCGCCCGGGTCGAACCCAAAACCATTCCAACCTGACTGCTGGTGGGGCCCGGAAGTGCCTGACAAAGCGCAACAGTGCTGGCAAAGTCTGACTCGGAAATCCAACCCTTTTTGCGCACAAATGTTTCATGGAAATAGCCCAAATGCGCAACCGGACCACCGAAGGAGCGGATGCCGAGCTTCAGAAAAACAAACAGCACTTCGATAAAAACGCCAAGTCCCTGCATGACCACACCTTACTTTAAAAGATCAGATGGGTCATGCACGGCTGTGCGTCTCTTTGAAAAGGCAAATTTTCAGCGGTCAATCACTTGGCCGCGGGAAGCGCTGAATACATTTTATTGATGCCATCAATGTCGAGCTGGTTTGGCCAAACAATACCTTTTTCATAGTCGAAATTACGGTAAAAACAGCGCTCCATGAACGATGTTGGATTCCAGGGGCCAATCTGCCTGTCACCAGCTTGCGGATTCTCGTCGAATTCAACGCACTTGTTGTCCGAATGCGCATCTTCATGACGCATGCCAATCGCGTGGCCAAACTCGTGAAGACTTGACGAAATCATCAGATTCTTTTTTCCGACCGCGCTCAGCCGATTGCGGATGTCGTTGAAATAGGGACTCGCATCCCGCCCTGTCATGCTCAAGATGATTCCCGCTCTTCTTCCAAGCAACCAATTCTTCGCGTTGGCCGTGTCGACATTGATACGGGGATGACCAGGGTAACCCGCGAGAGCCCTGTTTGTTGAGACCACGAAAGATTTCGTCTCGCGGTATTTGGGATTCGAACCGCTCCCGGGGTCATCATAGATGAATATTCTGAAGTCGGCGCCATAGCCGCCGTCTGGACAAGCCCCCCATCCAGTGAACCTCAATTTTGTTTTTGCAAACGCCTTGCTGACAGTCGATTGAAATTCGCTGCGGAAGTCCTGGGTGTCATCCGAAATCACTTCCCAACACACGGAAACATTTGAGCTCCTCAATTTCGAGGTGGCATAAAAGATCGATTCAACTTGTGAATCGCCACCTTCTTTCAGTGAGGGACGACAGCCGTTTGCCAGAATCGCAGCCGTCAGCAGAAAGCCAACTGCAGAAAAATACCGAGGATTCATTGCAGAACCTCCAATTGCCCACTTCGCTCAATTCAAAAAGACGAGAAGCGTATCGGAGTTTCACTGATGAAAAATTATTGAAATCAAAAATTACCCAGTAAGTCCAAGCGGATATCCGCTATAAAACTCAAAAATCAAGAGATTTTTTGTACCATTTCGAGCTGGTCTTTCCAGTCCGGAAGACGAACACCAAACGTGGTCGCACACTTGTCATTGGAGAGAATCGAATTGGCAGGACGCTTGGCCGGAGTTGGATATTCAGCCGTTGAAATGGGTATGACTTGTTTGCATTTGATTTCGTCCTGGCGTGGATCGCTTGCAACAATTTCACGTGCGAAGTCGAACCACGAACACGAACCCGCTGCACTCATGTGATAAACCCCACTGCGGGCACCCACGAATTCCATCAGCGCTCCCTCCTTGCCGACAAGCCCCTGAGCAACAATCTGTGATGTTGCCAAAGCAATCATGCGGCTCCAGGTCGGTGAACCCAGCTGGTCTTTCACCACTTTGAGTTCCTCTCGCTCACGCGCCAACCTGCGCATGGTCTTGTAGAAGTTGGCGCCAAAATGTCCGTAAACCCAGGCGGTGCGAAAAATAAAATAGGCACAGCCGCTGTTGCGAATTGCTTCTTCACCCTCAAGCTTTGTGCGGGCATAGACGCCTTGTGGTCCGGTGGGATCGGTCTCTTTCCAGGGAGCACTTCCACTGCCGTCGAAGACGTAGTCGGTTGAATAATGAACCAATGGGATTGCTGATTTTTTACTCAGTTCTGCAAGCAGTGCAACCGCATCCACGTTCAACAACTTTGCCGCATCCGGCTCACTTTCAGCCTTGTCGACAGCCGTGTAGGCCGACGCGTTGATCAGCAAATCCGGGCGAAAATCAGCAACAAGTGCACGAATTTTGGCAGGATTGGTGGCATCCGCAAGTTCACGCCCGGCGCACAACACCTGACCCAACGTCGGCAGGGTTTGAGCCAATTCGTTTGCCACTTGTCCGTTGCGTCCCACGACCAAAATCCGTTTCATGCCTGTCCTCCGCAGGGTCTGCAAAGCCCCAAACTTGGAGCAAACTCTGCCATGTGGTACGCAACAAGTCACGATTGTGTGTGGAAAACATGTGGAAAACCCGTGGAGAGACTATGAACAAGACCATTCTTGTGACCGGCGGAGCAGGCTTTATTGGCTCAGCCGTTGTGCGCCACCTCATGGCCAGCAGCGATTACAACATCGTCAACGTCGACAAGCTCACCTACGCCGCATCTCCCGAATCGGTCGGAAACGCACAAAACAGCTCGCGCTACACACTTCTGCAAACAGACATTTGCGACCTCGCTGCACTGCGCAAAGCGTTTTCCACCCATCGCCCGGCAGCGGTGATGCATCTTGCCGCCGAAAGCCACGTCGACCGTTCAATTTCGGGTCCTGGCGCCTTTGTGCAAAGCAACATCGTTGGCACCTACAACATGCTCGAAGCCGCCCGCGAATATTGGAACGGCCTTTCGGAAGGCGACAAGCGCAGCTTCCGCTTTCATCACATTTCAACCGACGAAGTGTTTGGAACGCTGGGCGACTCCGGATACTTCACAGAAACCTCGCCGTATCAACCAAACTCGCCTTATTCCGCGAGCAAGGCATCTTCCGATCACCTCGTGCGTGCATGGCATGAAACGTTTGGATTGCCTGTTTTGGTGACCAACTGCTCCAACAATTACGGCCCATGGCAAGCCCCCGAAAAACTCATTCCGGTGGTGATTCTTTCGTGCCTGAATGGCAAACCGATTCCCGTGTATGGCGAAGGCAAAAATGTACGCGACTGGTTGTTCGTGGATGATCACGCACGTGCGTTGGTCTCCGTGGTTGAAAAAGCAACGCCTGGGAGCACCTGGAACATCGGCTGCCACAACGACGTTCCCAACCTCACCATCATTCGCAAAATCTGCGCGCTGATGGACGAACTCTCACCCAACAAGGCGAAAGTGAAAAAGCACGAAGACCTGATTTCTTTCGTGAAAGATCGTCCTGGGCATGACTTCCGCTACGCCATCGATCCGAAAAAGATCGAAACCGAACTGGGCTGGAAGCCGCTTGCAGATTTCGACGCTCACCTGCGCACGACTGTGAAGTGGTACCTCGAGAACCAAGCTTGGTGCGACAAGGCGCTGGCACGAATCAAAAGCGGGATGTGATTTCGCGGAAAGTAAGTCTACGGCAGGCGATTCCGCGCATTCCAATCAGAGCTTGAAATATTCCATCACCTTTGTGGCGAACGAAAAAGCCACGCTTGCGACCGAAATGAAATAACCCCAACTGGTCAAGTGAAACAGGTGGCCAAGCACGACCATCAAACCGTCGCGCATCAAGAATCCCAATGAAAAAAATGTGATTGCCAACGCGGGAAGAGTGTTGGTGAATGGAATCACCGGAGGAATGGGCAGCGCAAGTGCAATGGCTGCCAGAATCATGGCCACCGTGGCCAAGACCTTCGAGATTCCCGACACCAGATATTCGGCCCGAGGCTTGAGGTATTTTTCAATGCGTACAGCGTAGCTGTGACTCTTCTCGGCGAGCATCGAAACGGTCTTGCCGCTCAGCGTGATGCGATCGGCGAGCTGCGGCAGTGGCAATGGTCGCGGCCAGCCAATTCGAATCGTCAGCAGGATGATCGCAAAGCCAAATGCCGTCGAAATTCCAGGAATGGGCATTGGAAAAAGAAATGGAAGACACAGAAATATAATCGTCAGAGGAGCTCCATCATCGCCAAAGAGCTCGTCTATGCGACGCAAGGTCAGAGTCGATTCCGGATGCACGCTTCTCATTGTTTCCAAACGCTTCGAAACCACGTCGTCCCCCAAAACAATCCTGACGCCAATAGATAATTCAGGAACCAAACAGAACGCAAATCAATGTCGCCGATGAGGCACAGTCTTGATTCCTGAAAAGATTGTGAAACCAACACTCCGCCTTGCACCCCGATTGAATGAAGCTGCCTTGGAAGTCCGCTCAACAGTTTACAGGGAGCCCAACCTTGTCATCGGAAAAGCCGACCAAACAAACCGACATTTGGAAAGGACTGAGCCTGCTGGGCCTCACATTCAATCATCTCTTGCTTTGGCCTTGCAGCAACCTCTCGTTCGCCTTGAACTTCACTTATCAAAGTGTTGGATGGGTGTCGTTTGCCTCTGTTTTCTTTGCCATTGCCGGAATCCAGTGGGGACGCCGGGCGGAAAATCAAACACCCCAACAACTATTACACTGGAATTTCAAAAGAGCGATCAAACTCTTTGCCTGGGTGGGTTGTGCCACCGCCATTTTCACTCTCGCAAATAGGACGTCTCTTCTTGAACCGGCTCCATGGCAACGACACTTGATCTGGAATGCACCCTCAACAGTTCTGAGGGCGATTGCAGGTTTCCAGCTGCCCTGGCTTTTGGACGTCATTTGGCTACACGCCTGGCTGGGTGTGTATGCAACAATTCTTTGGAGCTTGCCCAAAATCCGCAGCTCCTCTCTTTGCATCGCGCTTGCCAGTGCCAGTGTCTGGCTGCTTTCGCAGGCCGGCTCCTTCGACTTCCAATCTCAACTGTTCAGTGCACCTTCATGGCATGCATGGACAGGATGGCAGCTCTTGTTTGTGGGCTGCGCACTGAGCCAACGCCCGGATGTTCAGGCTATTGTAAGCCATTTTCAAAAGAACAGTGCGCGGTTGATTATCATTATCGCCGCCATTGCGCTTTTGATATCGAAGCACACCCTGAGCAAAGCAAACGTCGACCCGTTTCTACAAACTCAAAAATTTGGACCTTTATTTGCAACCAACACAGTCTGTTTTTGCCTGCTCTTGGGCGAACAAAAATTTCCGCGCATGCCAAACATCGTTGCAACGTTCGGGAAAAGAAGCCTGCTTTTCTACTCGATGCAGTGCGTGGTCATTTATACACTTGGAAGCCACACCACCTTTGCTCAAAATCAAAAAATCTTGTCGCTCTGCTTCGTGATTTTTGTATGTTTGGCATTGCCCGCATTCTGTTGGCTTTTTGTTCGGCGGAGGTCCCGATGAATCTTCGCTCTCTTCGTCAGAGAAAAAATATCATTGTCGCGGCCGACACACAGGCCTTTGCGACTGTTGTCAGAAATTCCGACACAGCATGGCGCAACCGCACCCAGGTGATTCCAATTGCATGCACGCAGGAAGTGGTGAATGTCCTTCCCAATTCAAGGAATACTCTGATCGTCGTGGATCCCCATTGCAAACTTGATCGCGCGCAGGAAGACCTCATCAATGAAACACTCGCGTGTGGAGCACAATGGTGCACGCTGAGCATGTATGAAGGCATCCAGAAAGGAATCGCCAATATCCGAGGTTTTTCGGATGTGTTGGAATGGGTTCATTGGCAAGACCACTCTTTGGCAGAACACCTGTGGGACAAAACCACATGCCTTGCCCGGAGACTCACAGCTCTCGGGCTTCTCATGACACTCTCGCCGCTGATGGCAGCTCTATGGGTCTGCATCCGAATCACCAGCCCCGGACCTGCACTTTTCAGGCAGCGACGCGTGGGTCACCACGGAAAACAATTTGAGCTCGTCAAATTCAGAACAATGCACCTCAATGCCGAGGCAAATGGACCGCAATGGAGCAAGGGAGACGAAGACCCAAGGCTCTTCCCTCTTGGAAAGTTTCTGCGAAAAACGCATCTCGATGAACTTCCTCAGCTGTGGAACATTCTTTGCGGACATTTGTGCTTTGTGGGTCCGCGACCCGAGCGACCCGAATTCCACGATTGGCTCAAGAATCACATCCCGCATTTCAATATAAGAACGCGCGTGAGGCCAGGACTGACTGGCTGGGCGCAACTCAAATCGGGTTATGCATCGAGCGTCGAAGAATCCAAGACAAAAGTGGCGCACGACATCTTTTTCATTCGTTCGAAACAGACTCATCTTGTTGCATTGATTGTCATCCAGACTGCCCGCAAATGCCTGTTTGAAATTCTCTCGTCTGTTTTCAGTCGAATAAAAAAAGTGCGGTGAAAAGTTACCCACACGGAGCTGAACATGCAGGTCGTTCATGTGCTCAACTGCGGAACTGTCAGTGGCCCCGAGATGCTCGTGCTGCCGGAGTTGGCCAACTTTCCCTGTTACACCGTCGTATGGAATCTCGCTGAAAAACGCATAAAGTCGGCCTTCGACCCGCTCGCGCGTCTCTGTGCGACGTTGAAGGTTCCCGTTTTGTCGTTTGAAATTTCATCAAGATTCGATGTTTCGGCAATTCTCAATTTGACCCGCACACTCGAGACACTGCCGGATGGTGCCATTGTTCATACACATGACGTCAAAGCCAGCATTTATGTCTGGTTGGCAAGCTTTCTTGTAAAGCGACGCAAATTGCATTTTGTGGCGACTCACCATGGCGCCATGGCAAGACCCAATCGACTTTCGCGCATGTACGAGCGTCTTTTTGTTTCGCTTGCAGGCCATTGCGTGGACCTGTTTCTCTGTGTGAGTGAAAGCGAATACGACCTCCTCACCTCTCGCGGATTTCGAGCTTCAATCTTGCGTCTTCACCGCAATGGCATCGAGCGTCCGTTGTTGAAATGGTCCGAGCGCAGGGCTCTGTCAAAAGGTGAAAAATTGAAACTGCTGATGGTGGCGCGTCTTTCTCCCGAGAAGAACCACGCCCGTGCACTGGCGGTTCTCCAGAAGTTCAATTCCCTTTTCGAAGGTCAATGGAGTCTTGACATCTTCGGCAACGGCTCACTCTTTGATGAACTTCAAAATTCGGTTCACTCGGCTGGGCTCCATCGAAAAGTATTCTTTCGAGGTTATCTTCAGGAAGCCTGGAGGGAATTTGATTCCTACGACTGCCTCCTGATGTTTTCAACCGGCGAGGCAATGCCCATCACCTTGCTCGAAGCCGGATGGCGCTGCACACCGGTGTTCTCCTCTGCTGTGGGTGGAATTCCTGAAGTCTGTGGTCCGGAAGGCGGTCGGCTGTTTCAACTTGAGGAATCCGACGATTCCATTGCCCGGAAGCTTCTCGATTTTGTTTCAAGCAAAGAACTTGTTCGCCGCACCGCCGAACGTTTACAGGAGAGGGTCACCACACATTTCTCAGGTCGTCGTTGGCGCAATGAACTCTTGACCCACTACAACGGATTGCTGGGAGCAGACCAATGAGACTCTTTTACTTCTTCATTTCACTCCTGGTCTGTGCTGGCATTGAAACGACGCTTCTTGCCAATGGAGCAGCCCAGACATTGGCGCCCGGAAGTGTTATCAGACTCTCTTCCGCAAATGAACAGAGTATGAACGTGACCATCGAACTCGATTGGAACGGCGACGCCGCTGTACCATTGTGTGGAAAAATGCGTCTTGCAGGGCTATTACCGGATGATGCTCTTGAAGAACTTCGTCTTTGCCTCGCTCGTTTTTTCAAAAAAAAGCTGGAGCTCTCGATTCAGGAAACAAGTCCGCGTCAGCTCGCCATTCGCATTGGCAAACGCGGAGAAGCTCCTAAAGAAATTCGTGCTGCAGAGCGGGTATCGATTGCTTCGCTGATGGCGAAGGAGGGTCTGCCTGTTGAGGAGAAGACGATCATCCGCCTGCTGTCTCCTTACGGAATGGACCTTGTTGCCTCCGCGACATCCAAGGTTTGGTCGCAGCCTTTTCAATGGCGCGGGGGCGAGTCGGTTGTTGTCGAGACAGCATCTGACCTCAAGACAAACGAAAGCTTCGACGTGCTTGGCGAAGTGCGAAAGCCAGGAAAGTATCAGTACAAGCCATCGCAAACAGTCATCGATGTGCTGAGGGATGTTCAAGGCCCCACCCCGCAGGCCAGTTTTGATTCGGTCTTTATTTATCGCCATATGAAGAGCGAAAAAATCGAGACGACCTGGGACGACAAATCCCACAAGATAGAACCCGGTGACATCATCCTCGTGCCCAGTCAAAAAGAAGGTGTGTTCGACAAAAGCCTCAGGTGGAGCAGTTCTATTCTTGCCATCGTCAACACCATGTTCCTCATCCTGCTTGCCCGACGGTGAGCGGAATGAACCTCTTTCTTCTTGCAACCCACATCTTCTGGGAGACGATCAGGCACAGAAAGAAAATATTCCTGTCTGTTTTTCTTTTGATTTTTGCAATCACGGCATTCGTGATTCGCAAACTTCCAAAGCGATACCAATCCACTGCCCTGTTCAACTTCCATTCCGATTTCTCAAAAGTTCCCGCCAGCAGCGAGTTCTACAGCGAAATGTACGACCCAAATGAAATTCGGGCAGAAAAGGAAGCAATTCTACTGGGAGTGCTGTCGGATGATTTTCTTTTTGAGACGGCAGAAAAATATCTGGGGTCGGATGCGGCAAATCACGAGTGGCTCGTCCAAGGTCTGCGCAAGGACATTCGCTTCGTGCCTTTGAGCAGAACAACATACCAACTCGTTGTTATTCAGCGTTCGCCAGACGATGCCGAGAAAATAGCCTGGGATGTGGTCGAACAGCTCGAGCAAAATCTTCGCAGCGAACGACTCATCCGCATGCAGGCTGTTTATGAATCCATCACGCAACAACTCAATGAACTCACCATTGGCGAACAAGACAAAAACGTTGCTGTGCAGTGGGATGCGGCACGTCTCAAAATAGAAAATGAGATTCACAAACTTGAGTCACTCTACACTGCGGAACATCCGCGACTGATAAGGCTCAGGGCTCAATTGGAAAATTTGCGCGGTGCAAAGCAAATGAACAACACAGGCCCTCTTGCCAAAGGGCACCTTGAGAACTGGGCATCCCTGCGTGGCATTCTCATCACACGGCAGGCCCTCCTGCAGGTCGCGATTCGCATGGAAGAAAAGGGTTCCATTTCACACATCAAGCTCGTCAAGGAACCAGACCATCCTCTTTGGCCAGTGGAGCCCAAAAAGAAACTCCTGCTTGTCTCGGCGGCAATCACGTCCACTGTTGTGGCAGCGGCAGTGTCTGCTTGCTGCAGCGTGGCTTCCGACATTCATGCTCTGTTTCCCCATCTGAAGGATTCCTGGAAGCGCTTTCGAAGCGCGATCGCTGAAAGGAAGAAAAATACCAGTGACCGGGAGGATTCCTGAGTGTGGCAAGAAGAACAGTTTGCACTCAAAATATTCCCGGACGCCGCGCACTATGTGATGTGGCTTGGGATTGGCCTGCTCATTTGGTGCCTGCTCAAACCCTTCCCTGACAAGACTTCTGAAATCGTCTGGAATTGGGCCTCGGGCATCCTCTCGGTTATGGTCGCTTTTTTTTCAGCAACAGGTTTGGGCCAGAATGGTTTAGTTCTCTGTGCAGCAAT
>JBMSQQ010000065.1:0-20147 GCA_049423385.1 Silvanigrellaceae bacterium
CTCGCCGCACGCCGAGGAGTTGAAAATTCTCATTCAGCTTCTCGAAAACCGGCTCCAAAACAAGCTGTTCATAATCGCCCCGCCCGAAGTGGATGCAAACACCATCACAAAACTCGAAAATCTCCTCTCGAGCCAGCGGGTCCGGATTCTGAAGATCAGCGACGGGAACCGGGGACTTTGGCCTTCGGAACTCTGTCTGCCGGACGAGACACCGGTCCTCATCCTCGACACTTTTGGTCAGCTTGCTGAAGCCTATGGGCTGGCCGAAATTGCAGTCGTTGGCGGGGGTTTTGATGGTCAACTGCACAACGTGCTTGAACCCGCGGCATTGCCCGTCGCCACCGTCTTTGGTGACAAGACGGAGCGAGCTCCGGAGGCGCAAATATTGCTCGCCAATAATGCGGCGCTGAGCTTTGCAAAGCAGGAAATGTTGTTTCAATTTCTCCGGGGCTGGAGTACCCTTGGAATTGATGATGAAGAATGCGGCAATTTAGAGCGAAAGCTCAACACCCTCCGCCAGAATTCAGCATCATTGTTTGCTTCACTGCCCGACCCAAGTGAGGTGGTCTGCCAAGCGCTCGCCAGCAAAGACGCGCTCGAGGCCTTCTGACTTAAGTCGACAGATTGAACACTTTATTGAAAGATTAAAAAAATGGTTGGCAAGCAGTTGATTATCAACGCTTCAGCGTTTGAGACGCGCGTGGCGATGATTGAGGGCGGACACGTCGCCGAATATTACATCGAACGGCAAAAAGAACGCGGAATCGTCGGAAGTATTTTCAAGGGTCGGGTTCTACGGGTCCTTCCCGGGATGCAGAGCGCTTTTGTCGATATCGGCCTCGATCGCTCGGCATTCTTGTACGGCGGTGACATTCAACCCCCAGGAGGCCCTTCAAACGAACTCCCCGAGTTTTTCGAAGAAGACGACAACACAAAACTCACCCCGCCCACTGACGATCCCACCCGAGCCACCAACGCCGATGCCCTCGGTGGACCCACACCTTCGATGCGTCCCCAAAGGTTTTTCAAAATCGCCGACCTCGTCAAAGAGGGCCAGGAAGTTTTGGTTCAAGTTGCCAAGGACTCCATTGGCACAAAGGGCGCAAGAATCACCACTTACTTGAGTTTTCCGGGACGTTATGTGGTTTTGATGCCCAACATCAACCATATCGGCATCAGTCGACGCATCGTCAATGAAGATGAGCGCAATCGCCTCAAAACGATTGTTCAGCGCGTGCGACCCGATGGCATGGGCATCATCGTCAGAACGGCCAGCGAAGGTGTGCCGGAAGAAAAACTGATTGCCGACATCGATTTTTTGCTCAAGCTCTGGGAAAACGTCAAAGCAAAAGCGAACAAAGCAAAATCTCCGAGTCTCGTTCACGAAGATCTCAATCTTGTGTTCAGGGCCACGCGCGACCTCATTTCGCGCGATCTCGAGCGGATCGTCATCGACAACAAGGATGTCTACGAAGACGTCGTTCGGTTCCTCAATCGATTTTCGGTCAAGCTGGGTGCCCAGGTTCAATTGTACCAAAGTGACACCGCGATTTTCGATGCCTACGGTATTGAACTCGAAGTATCGCGGGCTCTTGGATCCAAGGTCTGGCTCAAATCCGGTGGCTACCTCGTGATCGACAGAACCGAAGCGTTGACCGCCATAGATGTCAACACCGGAAGGTTTGTCGGTGGCAAATCGCTCGGCGACACCATCGTGAAAACCAACCTCGAAGCCGTTAAGGAAATCGTGCTTCAACTGCGCTTGCGCAACATCGGCGGCATCATCATTCTTGACTTCATCGACATGGATCGTCCCGACGATCGCGACCGTGTTTTCAATGCACTGCAAGAAGAACTCAAAAAAGACAAGGCAAAGACTTCGGCTTTGAGAATTTCGGAAATGGGCCTGGTTCAAATGACCCGCAAACGCACCGAAGAGAGCCTCTCACAAAAACTTTGCACGCCTTGTCCATACTGTGAAGGCAAGGGAGAGGTGAAAAGCCCGGCAACCGTTGCGTATGACATCATCCGCGAGTTGGTTCGCGAATTCTCCAAGCTGCCCGCTGAGAATTTTGTTCTCAAGGCTCATCCGCAGGTAATCGATCGTCTGTGCGAGGAGGACGCCGAATTTGTGCAGGATGTGCGCGATAGATTTTCCAAAAAAATCGCGCTTAAAACAGCTCCCGAATTTCATCTTGAACAGTATGAAATTTCACCCATTCGTTGAGCGCGCGCAACGCTTCTGAACGATGACTCATGCGGTTTTTTTCTGCGAGCGGAATACTGGCGAACGATAGCTCCGGCTTGGCGCGCGGGTAAAACATGGCATCGTAGCCATGGCCTTCGCCCTTAAGCAATTCCTGCTCGACTGTTGACACCTGCCCGGTGCAAAATCCCATGACCGCATCCAGGCGATAGTGCAATTCTTTCTGGGAAAAATGAAGCCTCGTTGCATAAGCTGCGGAATTCACATTCAGGATTCGTTCGCGCAGTCGGGTCATGATCTCATCTTCAGCAGACTCCAACCGCCGGAGAATTTCATCGCTATTTGTCCAGATGTGTTCTGCATTTTTCGGTGGGGCCTCCAACCGACTGGCAACCAGCAATGAACAAACAAAATAGGCGGGCTTCCTGATTTCCTGATTCAAGTTCGCTTTTTGAGAGATTAAGTCGATTAAATATTTTCGGTTCCTTGCATCATCCCTCGGCTCTCCGGCAAAATTTGCAGAATTCACTCCGGGCTTGTTGTTCAACGTGGGCAAGCATAATCCAGAATCATCGACCAGCGCGGAATCAACGCCAAACCCAGACAACACCTTTAGTAATTCGATACTTGCCACCAATTTTCGATAACCATTTCCAGTAAACGTCTGACGATCTTCGACAGGAGTGACCCAGCTGAACCTGTCTTTCAACAAATCTTGTGCCTTTTTAAGACCAATACATTCCTTGTTCTGCAAGGAAAAAGCATGTTCAAATTCTCGCAACTTGCCGGCATTTCCGGTCGGCACAAAAACACTATCCATGGCCCGCCCCCTGTCGTCGTTTATGCTTTTATAAAATTTTCTTTCAATAAATACGAAAAATCACCTTGAAAATGAGCCCCAAAAAAACCAGCAAAAGCACAAAAAAACAGCATTTCTTTTCTCGCCTCCTGGTTATTGTTTTTAATTGGATTTTCACCGATTTTTTTTGTCTTTTCCAAATTTTGATTGAGAAAAAACAAAACCACCCCAGGGGGTGGCTCATGATCTACGAATTTTCTGTCCCGAAAGATCAGACGATCGACTTCTGGTTCGCCTTTTTCCAGTCTTCCATGAACGAGGCCAGACCCTTTTCGGTCAGCGGATGCTGATAAAGGGACATGAGAACCTTGTACGGACAGGTGGCAACATCGGAACCCGCAAGAGCCGATTGAATCACGTGTTGTGGGTGGCGAATGCTGGCTGCCAAAATCTGCGTTTTGAAATCATAGTTGTCGTAGATTTCGCGAATTTCCTGAATCAACTGCATGCCATCCTGGCTGATGTCATCGAGCCTGCCAACAAACGGAGAAATATAGGTTGCTCCGCATTTTGCTGCGAGCAAGGCCTGACCCGCCTGAAAACACAGCGTAACGTTTGTTTTGATTCCGCGTCCACTCAAAACCTTGCAGGTCTTCAATCCTTCCGGGTTCAACGGTAGTTTGATGACGATATTTTCATGAATTCTTGCGAGAACCTCGGCCTCTGCGAGCATCTCCGCAGACGTCATTCCAACGACCTCAGCGGAAATTGGACCAGGAATCAGGCGAACAATTTCATTCAATAGTGATTTGAAATCCTGGCCAGACTTGGCGACAAGGGTTGGGTTGGTGGTCACACCATCGCAAATGCCCAACTCAGCCATGTGGCGAATTTCTTGAATATCTGCGCTGTCGAGAAAGAATTTCACGGCTGAAAAACCCCCACATTGTCCAGCGTTGTGCCATTGATACGCATCACCTGAACTTTGTTGTTGCTGAACGAACCGGCCAGAATCGACTGACCATTGACTGTGAACGAAGCCATACCAGTCAATTCCGAGTCACGCGAGAGCTGGGACGCGGAGTTTGAATCGGTTGCGATTTGAATGCGACTGGATTCCTTGCCGAGGCTGCTGCGAAATTGATCCACGCGCAGCCAGGACAACGTACAGAACGAACCGGCGTTGACAATCTGCAGACTTGGCACAAGCGTTCTGACACCTGTCAGGGCAGAAATTCCAGAAGTCATCGATACAGGCGACGGTGTTAACAAATCGCCCTGCAAAATTGGCTGTTTTGCGTTTGCCGAATGTTGCGCGCGCAATTGGTTGGCCACCTGATCCCAACCAGAAAACGCGATGACATCGGCGGTTTCGGTATTCGTTGTCACAACTGCGGTCGAGGATGAAAGATTCGCCAACACTCCGGTCAGCGCGCAAGGGATGTTTGCAGGATCCAAGGAAATGGATGACTGAAATCCTGCACGCGAAAAGACATAGTCAAGATTTCCGACAACATCGGGAGCCGCAGCAGGATTGGCTTTTTGACCACTGGAGTTGAACGCAACAGGCACAAATCCGATCGAGTCGTTGAGCTGCTTTCCACTCAACAAAGCCCTAAGGTCAACCACAGCAGCCGATACCGTCCGCAAATCAAAGGCCGCGTTTGGCAATTGCACTTTACCCTGCAGCCAATCCAATGGTGATGGATTTTTTCCAAAATAACCACCTGTACCTTGAGGAAATGCGACCATAATTCCGCTGGAAGGAAAAACCACCGGCACACCCCAGGACATCGCGTAGTAACCCAGGTCATTCTCCCTGGACGGGGTATATGCATCGCCAGGCAACTGAGCCAACTTCGCAAATCCGCCAACGCGGGAATACTTGAAGACCAAGACTTGTGCATCCAGACTGCGTTCTGAAATCGTAACAACAATTGTAAAACTGTCTGTCTGACCATCGATCGGGTTAATCAAGATGCTGCCGATACGACCAGAGGGGAGTACAACCGAATCGGCTGCCTTGCCGGTATCGGAAGGCAGTCCTGCAGTATCAAGATTGTAAACCTTCAGCTCTCCTGCAGAACCCGAAAATCCAGCCACCAAAAAAGAACCACCGCCTGCGACCGCAAGCGATGTTCCGAGCCTTGGAGTTTCAAGAGTCAATAGTGGTATTGCCGAGTCTGATGAAGCTGACGGAACAGAGTAGGCCTGGAGAGAACCGGTTTTGAATTCTCCGCTCAGGCTTGCATTCAATACATAATAAACGGCGCGGTTGGGATGACTCGCCAGTGCGACTGGAGAGTCCAATTTTTGTCCAATGGAAGGGCGCTCAGACCGTCCACAACCGAGAAGCAGTGTGACCACCAGGCTTCCCAGAAGAACAAGCGACAGCGTGCTGCGCTTGCTCCTTTCCATGTGCAAGCGAAAGACGCTGACTTGATTCATCACTCAATCTCCTCTGCCGATTCCAGCTGAGTCACGGGGGTGTCATCGAACTCGCCTGGCTTGCAAACCGAAACAACGCGCTCGCCATCGAGAATGCGCATCAGGCATACACCTTGCGTCAAACGGCCAATCACCTTCACACTCGTCGTATGAATGCGCAAGACGCGCCCGGTGTTGGTGGTCAGCATCAGATCGGCTGTGTCGGCAACCGACAACAGAGCCACAACCTTGCCATTGCGCTCGGTCACGCGAATCGCGTTGACACCTTTTCCGGCTCTGCCTGTGATGCGGTATTCTTCAAGTTCGCTGCGTTTTCCGTAGCCGAACTCGGTGACAACCAGAAGCTTTTCGCTTCCTGCCGGATCAACCACTTCCGAGGCAACAACGCTGTCACCGTCTTCCATATTGATGCCTGTTACACCACGAGCCGTGCGGCCCATCGCTCTAACTTCATCCTCGTTGAACCGGATAGCACGACCCTTGGCGCTCGTGAGAATCACTTGGTTGCGACCATTTGTGATTCTAACTGCAACCAATGAGTCACCTTCATCGAGCGTCACTGCCCGCAACCCTGTCGCACGGATGTTGGCAAACGCAGAGAGCTCTGTCTTCTTCACAGTTCCTTGCGCTGTGCACATAAACACAAACATATTTTCAGAGAATTCATGCACTGGCATCATTGTTGTGATCTGCTCTCCAGACTGAAGAGTCAGAATTTGCGCGATCGACTTACCACGACCATTCGCTGGTGCTTCGGGCAATTCATAAACCTTGAAGCAATAAACCTTGCCAAAGTTCGAGAACATCAACACGTGATCATGGGTGTGGGCACGGAATGTGACCCTGACGAAGTCCTGGTCCTTGAGAGCAGCGCCTGTTTTACCCTTGCCTGCACGGTTCTGCGATCGGAATTCATCCTGCAAAACGCGCTTGATGTAACCACCTTGCGAAAAGGTCACAAAGACGTCTGCGGGCGGAACAAGCGACTCGATATCCACGTCAGCGGCATCGGTGGTGATCTCTGTGCGACGGTTGTCGCCATGTGACTCGCGCAATGCAACAAACTCTTCACGAGCAAGCGCCGCAACACGCGCCGGCTTGGCCAAAATATCCTTCAAGTCGGCAATCGTCACCATGATTTCTGCATGTTCGGCGACAATCTTGTCGCGTTCAAGGCCGGTGATGCGCGACAAACGCATTTCGAGAATTGCAGTTGCCTGGCGTTCGCTCAAAGAGAAGCGTGCCACCAGCTTTTCCTTGGCTTCATCTGGGCTGGGTGCCTTGCGGATGAGGTCAATCGTCTCATCGAGATTGTCGACGGCGATCTTCAAGCCTTCCAAAATGTGAAGACGATCTTCGGCCTTGCGCAAGCGGAAGCTGGTGCGGCGTGTGATGACTTCAAATCGGTGGTCAACGAAATGAGAGAGTGCTTCGCGCAAGTTCACCAATTTTGGTATACCGCGAACGATACAAACCATGTTGACGCCAAAGCTGTCTTGAAGGCGTGTGCGCTTGTAAAGGTGATTGAGGACGATTTCCCCATTCTCACCCTTCTTCACTTCAATGACAATCCGAATGCCTTCCTTGTTGGATTCATCACGGATATCCGAAATTCCAGTGATTTCTTCTTCCTTGACGAGATCGGCAATACGCTCGATCAAGCTTGCCTTGTTCACCTGGTATGGCAGCTCTGTGATAATAATTTGCTCACGACCGCCCTTCGTTTGTTCAACCGAAGCACGCCCTCGGACAGAGATGGAACCACGCCCTGTGCGGTACGCATCGTGAATTCCCTTGAGTCCACAAATCACGCCTGCGGTCGGGAAATCAGGGCCCTTCACAAAACTCATCAACTGCTCAACGGACGCGGATTCATTGTCGACGAGATGAATCAACGCATCAAGCACTTCGGTAAGGTTGTGTGGCGGTATGTTTGTCGCCATACCCACGGCAATTCCAGACTGACCATTCACCAATAGCTGGGGAAAAACCGTTGGCAACACCAATGGCTCGCGCTCACTGTTGTCGTAGTTCGGGCCAAAATCCACCGTGTCCTCATCGAGAGACTGCATCAGCGATTCCGCAACCTTGGCCAATCGAACTTCCGTGTAACGCATCGCTGCAGGACTATCGCCATCGATACTCCCGAAGTTTCCTTGTCCATCGATGAGCGGATAGCGCATCGAGAAGTCCTGCGCCATGCGGACCAGTGCGTCATAAACAGCGGTATCCCCATGGGGGTGATACTTACCGAGCACGTCTCCGACGATACGAGCTGATTTCTTGTACGGTTTGTTGTGCACATTGTTCTGTTCGTACATCGCGAACAGAACACGCCTGTGCACCGGCTTCATGCCATCACGCACATCTGGCAATGCGCGGCTGACAATCACGCTCATCGCGTAATCCAGATACGCATTTTTCATTTCTTCGTTGATGTTGACTGCTACGATGCCCTGTCGAATCGCTTGTGACATAATCTTTCACCCAGCCTTAAAAATCAGAAGTCCAAATTGCGAACATTCAATGCATTCGTTTCGATGAATTCCTTGCGAGGAGGAACTTCATCGCCCATGAGCATTGAAAACAAATCGTCGGCAGCGATCGCATCTTCGATTTCAACGCGCAAAAGCTGACGGGAATCGGGATTCATCGTCGTTTCCCAGAGCTGTTCAGCATTCATCTCGCCCAAACCTTTGTAGCGTTGAATGTATGCCCCATGCCGACCTTCCTGCAAAAGGAACTGCTGCAGTGCAATCCAGTTGCGAAGCTCTTTCGTTTTCTTTTCCGCCACATATTTGAGTGGAAGTGCCTGTCCTTCCTCAAGCTGATCATGCAAACGGCGCAATTCAGAAAATTCGTTGGATTCGACAAATTCCGTGTCAAGACGGAACCTGACGGGCTTGCCGGCAATTTGAACATTGACAATCGCGAAGTAACGATTGTGCTCATTGTCAAACTCAACAACTGCCTGGACATGACCAAGTTTCGAAACATGATCAGTGAGATCGGCAACAACCTGCGCCAACTTCTGCTTGTCGAAGAAAGTCGCGGTTGTGAGTCCCTTGTAGGAAGCGAAAAATTCAACGATCGTCGGTGTTCTGCGACGAGCCAGAATGTTGAAAATCCGGTTGTATCGTTCAACACAGGTCAACATGTTGCGCACATGACCCTTTTCGATTTGTGTGCCAGACGAATCCATGATTTGAGCTTCAGACAACGAGTTTTCAAGCAAAAATCCTTCGAGATCGGATTCATCCTTGATGTATTTTTCAGTCTTGCTCTTTTTGTATTTATAGAGAGGTGGTTGGGCGATGTACAGGTAACCACGTTCAATAATTTCTCGCATTTGTCGGTAGAAGAACGTGAGAAGAAGTGTTCGAATGTGCGCACCATCCACATCGGCGTCCGTCATGATCACAATTTTGTGATAGCGCAATTTCGCAACATCAAAATCAACGCGTCCAATTCCAGTACCGAGGGCTTGAACAAGTATCCGGATTTCCTGGTTGGCAACCATTTTGTCGGCAGAGGCTTTTTCAACGTTGAGAATTTTGCCTTTGAGCGGAAGAACAGCTTGAAGCTTGCGATCTCGCCCTTGCTTTGCCGAACCACCTGCGGAGTCGCCCTCAACGATAAAGAGTTCGCAGAGTGCCGGATCTTTCTCCTGACAGTCCGCAATCTTTCCTGGAAGACCCGAAAAATCCAGAGCGCCCTTGCGACGTGTCAGCTCGCGAGCCTTTCGGGCTGCAATTCGCGCACGAGCTGCATCCACAATTTTTGAAACGATGCGTTTCGCGACGTCTGGGTTTTCATGAAAATATTCTGTCAATTTCTCGTTCAGGATACTCTCAACAACAGTTCTGACACGTGAGTTGCCCAACTTGCTCTTGGTTTGGCCTTCAAACTGAGGATCGGGAATCTTCACCGACAAAACAGCCGTCAAGCCTTCACGAATGTCATCTGCCGACAGGCCCTCCTTCAGACTCTGTGCTCCCTTGTCGTCGGTCGCAAGTGAGTTCACCACGCGGGTGAGAGCCGATCTGAAGCCTGTCAGGTGAGTTCCACCTTCCACGGTGTTGATGTTGTTTGTGTATGAGAAGACAGATTCGGAATAGCCGTCATTCCACTGCAACGCCACTTCGACAGCACAATTGTCTTTTTCAGTTTGAACATAAAGTGGTTTGGGGTGAATTGCTGTTTTGGATCGATTGAGAAATTCAACAAAGGACAACAGACCACCTTCAGCCTTGAATTCAGCGGTTTTGTCGGTCACCTCGTCGGTCAATTTGATGCAAATTCCCTTGTTGAGAAAGGACAATTCGCGCAAGCGGCCCTGAAGATGATCGAAACTCATTTCTGTCGTTTCGAAAATGGTGGCATCTGGTTTGAACGTGGTGCGTGTTCCGGTTTGATCAGTGGTTCCAATAACCTGGACAGGACCTTGTGGAATACCACAACGGTATTCCTGGACATGGACTTTGCCATTTTTGCGAACTTCAACCCGGCAATAGGAAGAAAGTGCGTTGACGACAGAAGCACCCACGCCGTGAAGACCGCCGGAGACTTTGTAAACACTGTTGTCGAATTTTCCACCAGCATGAAGAACGGTCATCACAACTTCAAGTGCGGTGCGTCCCTCGGAGTGAATATCGACGGGAATACCACGGGCATTGTCGGCGACCGTGACACTGCCATCAACGTGGAGTGTAATGTCGATGGTATTTCCGTGACCCGCAAGATACTCGTCAATGCAGTTGTCAACGAGTTCGTAAACAAGGTGATGCAATCCATTGACAGATGTGTCGCCAATGTACATTCCGGGGCGTTTACGAACTGCTTCAAGACCCTCAAGGATCTGGATTTGGCCTGCGCCGTACTGGGAGGGGTCATTGGACATCAAGGCATTCTTTGGATGAGAAAGAAAAAACATATTCGCAAAATCCTTTGTCTTCCGTTGTTCGGAAGCGCTATTGAAAGTTCTCTGGAAAGTGCGTTTCAGAGCATAAAATATACGTTAAAACGCGCTTTCAGCCAATCTTCATCGGGGAGTGATCAAAAACGAGTCGGAACAAGCAAATAAAAGACATCCAGACCCTTTTCAGCTTCACCGGTAATCATCACAGGACGGTTGACATTCTCCCACGATGCCTTGACCGCAGAGCCGGACAACACATTGAGAATTCCAGTGAGCAAGGTGCCATTGTAGTTGACCACAAACGGTTGCTCGACCGGGGCGGCCAACTCGACCACCTCTTCACCTTCCTTCAGTCCTGGCGTGAAGCTTTGGACATCCAAAACGGGGCCATCAAAACCCAATTTGATGATGCGGTTCTTGTCGGCAAACAACAGCACTCGACGCACACTTTCGAGAAGTGGGGAAAGTCCAATCGTCACCGAAAAATTCACCTTTTGAGGAATCGCTGAAGTGTAGGGCGGATACTTTCCGGGAATGCACTTCGAAACCATCAGGTAGTTTTCCGTTTCAACTGCAAAAAACAGTCGCTCGCCGTTCCAGCGCAATCGATAATCTGCTGATGGATTTGCGGCACACAATCTTCGGAGTTCATCGAGAGCTTTTTTCGGAACCAGAACAGAACTGTCGTCGATGTGTTCCGCCATGAGCCCATCCGTCAGCTGGGCTTTTGCGAGTCGGTAAGCATCCGATGCGACAGCCTGCAAATTCAAACCATTGCTTGAATCAGCCCAAATCAGGGCGCCATTCGCATAAAAACGGGTGTCATCTGTCGAGACAAAATCACGAAATGCATTGACCCAACGCTCAAGAAAATCGCCCTTTACAACAATCGACGTACCCTCCTGCGGCACAACAACGTCGGTTTGGGTTTGATCCTGAACCAATTGAAGCTTGGCCGATGAGCGGCCGCATTTGACCACAAGGCGTTGAGGGAGTTCGGCTACAAGCGTGATTTTTTCGGGTGGAAGTTGGCGCACGTACTCACTTAACTGTTTGCCCGAAACTTTGAGCACACCCTTGCCATCATGCTCTGCGGCAAACGCATACCGGATGGAAAGATTGTGGCTGAGAGCGCTGACAACAACTTGGCCCTGACCATTGAACTGGAATTGCACCCAGCCAATATCTCCATCAGCTTGAGCAGCCGTGACGGCGGCCAGTGCAGCAGCCAATTTGTCACGATCAATCACTGCGCGAATGGAAGCACCCGTTTCACCCGACGTATCGGCGTTGTTGCTTGAACTGCGCATGCCCTGATTCTGCATGGCTCAACTCCTCTGATGACTTTTCTTTTGCTGCAATGGTGTACATGAGTCCAACGAGGGGGACAAGCTTTGCCCTGATTCATCCACACCACCGTCTTCTTCTCTTTAAAGAAGAATTTTTTAATCTGTTTGAGTAGTTGAAGTAGTAGGTGAGCCGTTTTTTTGTGGAAAAGCCACCGGAATTGATTCAACATACTGAAACAAAAAGATTTTTTATTGAAAATAGATGTTGATAGCCTGTGGACACATGGGTTGAAAACCTGTTCATGCAAAGGGAAATCTGTTGATAAGTATTTGTCTTATTTTGTGGCACCCAAAGTTGTCCACCGAGGGTCCACAGGTCATCCACAGCTTCTCAACATTGCCAAAATTTCGAGCTTGGATTTGTCCGGAGGTATCACGGTCGTTGGTTTATGCACAGGCAGTTGTGGATAATTCATTATTGACCATGCCCAGGTCCAATTAACTAACATAAATGACAGTAAAAAAACGTTTTACCCGGATTTTGAGCAGTGTGGATAACCAGATTAAGGCACTAAGATTTTAACTTTTATTGAAAAGAGTTTTGTTGACAGAGTGTGGATAACCTGTGGATAGAGCGGAAGTCACAGTCCAGGAGCCGGGCCCATGACTCTTCTTCTCAATAATGACATCGATCAATCCCTCGAGGCTGCGGCCGAGCACATCAGACATGGTGGGCTGGTCGCATTTCCAACCGAGACGGTTTACGGCTTGGGGGCGGACGCGCGACATGCACAGGCTGTTCGTCGCATTTATGAGGTCAAACGTCGGCCGGCAACAGATCCGCTCATCGTCCATGTTCCTTCGGTGGAATTTGCTGAGGAAATGATCGACCCACGTCGAACCAGCACCTGGCAGCGTTCTGCCTTGAGAATTCTCGCAGACGCCTTTTGGCCCGGTCCGCTGACCCTGATTCTTCCCGCCCACCCCGAAAACATTTCTTTTGACGTCACATCTGGAACCGGTTTGGTGGGACTGCGTCGTCCCGCACATCCTTTGGCCCAGAAATTTCTCGAGCACTGTCGGATTCCTGTGGCAGCCCCGAGTGCGAATTTGTTTGGTCATGTGAGCCCTACAACAGCCGAACATGTTCTGGCTGATTTTCCCCATGTGGATAACTTGTGGATATTGGATGGTGGCAGGTGTGGTTTTGGAATCGAGTCCTCGGTTGTCCGCCTCAATGAAGATGAGACAGTTGATGTGTTGAGGCGGGGTGGCGTGGGTCCCGCCCGGTTGATGCAAATACTTCGGGATACTGGTTTGTCTGACAGACCCGAGACGTCCGTTCGGGTGTTGGAACGTTTTGTAGAAGATTCCTCATCAACAACGCCGCATGCAGCTCCTGGACAATTGTTGGTTCATTATGCTCCGCGGATTCCAGCGAGCATGGTCTCGATTGAAGAACGGGCAGTCGTAGGTCAAGCAAATACATTGGTTTCAGAGGATAAACTGAAGAAGACCATTGTTTTGGATTTTGGAAGTCAACTCAATGGATTGTCCCGAAGGGTTGGTTTTTATCGAAATTTGAGTTCGGTCGGTGATTCACGCGAGGCCGCATATTCTCTGTTCGACGCGCTGCGTTGGGCTGAAAATTGTGCGCCTGAATCTGGACAATTGTGGATCTTCAACCCCAAGGACATCAATCACCATGGTGATGAATTGTTTTTGGCATTGCAGGACAGGGTGATTCGGGCGGCTTCAGGTTGCTCAACAAAACTGGTGGTTACACCAGATTTTGGTCCAATTTACGCTTCAATTCGCTGACGATGGCCCGGGTTGAAGCGTCTTTTTCTATGAGCTCCCTCACCTTCTCAACAGCATGCATCACAGTGGTGTGATTGCGTTTTCCAAATGCTTCGGCAATTTCTGTAGTGGCCGAGCCAAGCAGTTCGCGGCTCAGGTACATTGCGATATGCCGCGGTACGACCAGTCGTTGAGAGCGATCCTGCGACATCAGCTCGGTGAGCTTAATTCCAAAGTGCGAAGCAACGGCTTTTTGAATTGCTGAAAGATCCAATGATTGAGCTGGAACCCGGATGATTCTTCGCAGGTGTGCATTGGTGGATTCAATCGTTGGAGGAGCCCCGGTCATGCTTTGTGTCATCGCAAGATTGTTGAGGATGCCCTGAATCTCGCGAACATTGCTTTTCACATGGGTTGCAATGTGCAGAACAATGTCGCGCGTGAGTTTAAGCGACAATACTTTGGCCTTGGTTTCAATAATCGCAACCCGATCTTCAAAACCCGGTGGTTCGATGTCTGCAATCAAGCCTTGAAGAAACCTGCTTTTCAAGCGTTCTTCGATGTTGGGAATGTCCTTGGGGTATTTGTCTGAAGTGATTACAATTTGCTTGTTCTTCTGAAAGAGATCGTTGAAGGTGTGAAAAAACTCAAGTTGAGTGGAGTCTTTGCTTTCCAGAAACTGGATGTCATCAACCAGCAAGACGTCAACATGATTGTATCTCATTCTGAAATCGTCCTGTTTGTAAAAACGAATCGATTGAATGAGTTCGTTCATGTAGTCCAAGCTCGTCACATATTTGATATTCCAGCCCGGATGTTGTCTTAGAATTTCGTTGCCCACAGAGTGGAGCAAATGGGTCTTGCCCAAACCGGTAGCACCGTAAATAAACACAGGGTTTGTCAAATTTCCCGGATTTTTGGCGATCGCCTCGCATGCAGAATAAGCGATCAGGTTGCTCTGGCCTCGCACAAAGGTTGTGAAGGTCAATTCCGGATTCAGGGATCTGTTGGATTCGGATGAAGGTTGATGACGGGGTTCGCTGTCATCAATCATCGAAATCGGAGTGATGTTCAATGGGGTCGAAATCTGCCCGATGTTCTTTGAAGCTTGCAATGTGGTGGATGACTTCGGTTTTTCATGCTGCGTCGTGGTTGGTGGAGTTGATTCCGTCTTCACGACATCGGTTTTCAAGGGCGGCTTTTGCACCTTGGCGGCTTTGTTCGTGGTTTTGAGAATGGCTTTCTTCGACAAATCCTCGGGCATTTCAAAAAGCGGCAGTGTTTCGGTCGACCGCACATTTTTGTTTCGTTTTGAAACAGCGGGTGAGGCCTTCGGTTCCGAATCCGAGCGGACGTAAAATTCAATATCCTGCCCCCAGACCTGTTTCGCCACTTCGATAATTTCGTTCATCTTGGCGCTGACAATGAGTGCGCCGTGGAATTGGCTTTTGCAGTCGGCAATGACAGTTGTTCCTTCCATCTTTACCGGAATCACCTGACTGGCGATGGAATGGGCAACGGCATCCCCCAGTCCCAATGAAATGAGACGAGCTTTGAGTTTTTCAAAGAAAACTTCCGATTTTGCTATCGACACCATAGTCTCAACTCATTCACGGCACTTGTTTGCGGAAGGGGCAGGGGCCGGATTGTGCAGAGGGCAATGAAGGAGGTCAAGTCCGAATGGGAAAACTTCTTATCTGGTTCGGAATTCTTTACGGAAACTTGTGTGCCTTGGTGGGGCTGGCGGTGGTTGTTGTGTGGTGGACCAAACAACCTGGGGGCCAACAGTTTTGCGAAAGTCTTGGCCTGGGAATCGCAGCTTGCCGCAGTGGCCTGATGTTGGCCGATATTTTTGTGATGGGCTTGGCGACGTTCATGAGTTTTCGCAGGTTGGCTGCGGTAAGGCGTCAATTTGACAAGACTCGTGATTAGTGGGAGCGGCTCGCAGGAGAGAGCTTGAAGTCGGTGGAAAGAGGGTAAGAAATATCATGGGTGATTGGTGGTTTTTGCTGCTGTCTGCCTTTTCTGGGGGTGTGGTTGCTGTGGGCCTGTTTATCCAGGTTGCAGCGGTGACTCGGCAACGCCGCACTTTCAAGGGAGTTTTGTTGAAATTTCTGGGACTTGTACCGCTGCTTTTTGCGGTCTGGGGTGCGCGCGAGCAAATCTATGTTGTATCGGGACTTTTTTTTTCCACAGCGCTGATATTTCTCGTTTTCCTCACGCTTGCACGCAACAAGCTTCTGCGCTAGGAACCTGACGCTGATTTGTTAAATCACTTGAAGATTCACCTTGAAGTCTAATGGAGAAAACATGAGTCGCTTTCTCAATGCGTGGCTCACTTTGGTTGCGGTTTTTGCCGCGTCGATTTCAATTCCTGCGCTGGCAAGTGGTGGTGGTCTCCAGATCATCTCTTGGTATGCGGTTATCGCCGAAGGCATTCACGAAGCTTTGGGACTTTCAATTGATCCTGCCCAGCTGACTGAAATTGTTTCTTCAGCGGCTGCGTTTTTGATTGTCACCTCGGTTGGATTGTTTGCCGGATTCTACAAGTTGAAACCCGAGGCAATGTCTGACGAAGAATTGCTGCCACCGAAGTCATTCGGAATCCGTGCGTTTGTTGAAATGTGCTGGGGCGTCATCAGCAACACTCTGGAAAAGATCATTGGCGATAAAATGTGGGCCCACTACGCACCATTGTTGGGTGGCACTTTCTTCTACATCATTTGCTCCAATCTTTCCGGTCTCATCCCAGGATTCCCTCCCGCAACCGAGTTCATCAGCCAGAATGCGGCTATGGCTTTGGTCATTTTCATTGCCTTCAACTACGTTGGTTTGAAACACGCAGGCTTTAGTTACATCAAACATTTGTGCGGGCCTGTTCTTGCACTTGCACCTTTGATGCTTGTGATCGAAGTGATTGCGCTTTTGGCGCGTCCGGTGTCATTGAGTCTTCGCCTTTATGGAAACGTCTCCGGTGACCACATGGTCTTCAATGTGTTTTCGACATTGATGCGCGACTTCCATATTCCGTTTGTGCCGATTCCAGGCGCGCTGCTGACCTTTGGTTTGTTGGTCGCTTGTTTGCAGGCATTTATTTTCATGACCCTGAGCTCAGTCTACGTTCGTTTGTCATTGGATACGGCCCATCACGACCATTGATTCATGCAGCGAGACTGGTTTTGGTATTGCGCGCAGCTTCCGCCTTTCTTTCGGCCCTCGACGGGAGGCCAGAGTTGCATCAAGCGCGTTTCCCTTTCCGAACGGAAAGGATTTTGGGGCCGGCGAATGAGTTTGTTTTTCAGGGACTCACATCGTCTGTCGTCACCCACCTTGGATGACTTCAAGGGGCCGGTGATTGGTGAGGGTGAAGTTTGGATTTTTTGAGGTGTTCAATGAAATTTTCTCGTTTTGCTTTGATTGCTGCCAGCCTTCTTGCTTCCGCTCCTGCATTTGCTGAAGAAGCTGCAGCTGCTTCTGGTACTTACGGCGGTGAACTGCGCGCAATCGGTGCAGCACTGGCAATCGGTCTTGCTGTTATTGGTGGTACATCCGGTCAGGGACGTGCTGCTGCAGCTGCATACGAAGGCATTGGCCGCAACCCACAGTCGGCTGAAAAGCTGTTCACACCCTTGATTCTTGGTCTGGCTCTGATCGAGTTCCAAGCGATCATGGCGTTCATTATCGCGATCCTTTTGGCAACCAAGTAAAGACGAAATTGCGGTGGGGCATTTCTCTTGACAATTGCTTGAGGCGTGGTTAATCCCACGTTTTGTGTGGAGGGTTAGCTCAGTTGGTAGAGCAAGAGACTCTTAATCTCTTGGTCCGGGGTTCGAGCCCCCGACCCTTCACCATCCTCTAGAAACCGCCTTTTGGGCGGTTTTTTTTTGCCCTCAGGGGATATGATTGAATGTATCGTGGCCGCTTTGCTCCTACACCTTCGGGCGATCTTCATTTGGGTTCGCTGGTCACTGCTGTGGCCAGTTATCTGGATGCCCGCGCTGCAGACGGGGAATGGCTGCTCCGCATTGAGGACATTGATGTTCATCGCTGCAAGTCGGAGTTTGAAGACAACATCAAACACGAATTGGAACGGCACGGCCTGCATTGGGATGGACTGGTCGTTCGGCAAAGTGATCGGCAGGAATATTATTGGCAGGCTTTGAATCATTTGAATCAAAATGGGGAAATCTACGTTTGTCATTGCAGCAAGGCGAAGCTGACGCGCCGAGGCTGCGTGAGAAACGACGAAGGTGAATTTGTTTATCCTGGTTTTTGTCGCTCCTTGAATCCAAAACCCATGCCGCAAGAAATCTTGCAGGGAGCGTGCTCTGTTCGCTTGTGTGTGAGTGAATTCGAAAGTGTCTTTGTTGATCGTTTGCAGGGCTTGCAGCGCACGGTTGTTGCGCGTGAAGTTGGAGATTTTGTTGTCAGGCGAGCGGATGGCTGTTTTGCATATCACCTGGCTGTTGTGGTTGATGATGAGTTGCAAGGTGTGACGCATGTTGTGCGGGGAAATGACATTCTGCCGCTGACAGCGCGCCATTTGTTGTTGCAACGTTCACTTTCCTACAGAGTGCCATCATACCTTCACGTTCCTGTTGTCTTGTCTCCGGAAGGCACAAAACTCAGCAAACGCGATTCGGCAGTCGCTCTCAAGACAACCGACGCACGAGACAATTTGTTCAGGGCAATTCGGCATTTGGGCATCGAGCTTCCAATTGAATTGAATCGCGCTCCCGCGTCCGAAATAATTCGAGAGGCAATTTGGCGTTGGAATAAAAAATCAGATGACTGTTTTTGATTCCAGCTCAGCCATGTGTTCGCGGACGTTTGGATGTGCTGGAACCAATTTCAGGCATTCCTGGAAATTGGCCATTGCCGCCAGCGAGTCACCCATTTTTTTGTAGGCCAGGCCGAGGTTGTAGAAGATTGAACCCTTGAGGTCATTTTCTTTCAGATGGGTCAGAGCGTAGCCGTAGATGCGAATTGCTGCGTCATATTTCTTTTCCGTGACAGCCTGGATGGCAGATTTGTTGAGGAGTGCGGCGCGATCCTTTTCAGACATCACGTCGCGCAGTACGTGAACCGTCGCCTCAACCTCGGCTGCATCGAGAGGAATTTGCAACAAGCCCTGACGAGCTGTCGGATAGGGTGGAAACACATCCAGAGCCTCGAGGAAGGCTTTCTTGGCGGCCGTAAGGTCGCCCTTTGACGTATGTACTCTGCCAATGAGTGTCAGTCGTTCCGGATTGCTTGGGCAGAGTTTGTTTGCAGTTTCGAGTATGCGGAGTGAGCCGTCGAGATCTCCGGCCTTGAATTGAACTTTTGCCAAAAGATTCATTGCTCTCACGTTGTGAGATTCAACCTGCAGAACGCGTTTGGCAATTTGACCCGCATCGTTGGAATCGCCGCCGTGGAATTTTGCCATTGCATACTCAAGGCGGATGATCGGGTCGTGCGGATACGATTGATAGGCTTCAGCAACGGCCTTCAGGTAATCCTGCGATGGATTTTCCGATTGGAAGATCCGTTGAGCATGCACGAGGGTTTGTGCATCACCTCTGCTGGCATCCGTTTTTCTGAGAACGGAAAGTTGTTCTCCCAGGTTGCCGCTGAGGCACGACGAGAGGCTGAAGATTTGGCGGATTGCGCAATCGGCGACAAGGGCCAAAGCGGATGTCGTGATGTCGGGACTTAAAACGAACCGAACGATTGAAGCGAGTCTCTGATTACGGGCGAGTCGCTGGTGAAGAAGATAGTTCTGCCGAGGTTCAAAACTGCGCATGTTGTGAACCAGCCCCCAGGGCTGCTTTGCAAGTGCTTCCGGGAGTTCTTTGCTGGACGATATGCAATGAACTGAAAATCCTGCCTTGGCAGCGCCCTTGCTCAGGATGGGCTGGTCCGCCTGACCAGATAGAATCACCACCAATGGTGAACTGTTGTCCTGGGACATTGAATTTCAGCCTCCAGTATTCAAGTCGACTGTTCTTTGAAAAAACTGAGTTTGTTTTCAGAATATCCAAAAAACAAGTCTTTGCACTATCTTGAATCTTGGCGCTGCATCAAAAAAAATTCACCCAAACTTCAAGCCTGGGTGATGAGGAAGACGAAGGGTGGGTGCACAATTCAGTGGTTTTCTCCGCAAAGAGCCCCCTCAGACTTGTTGAGGTAACGGCAGCCGCGAATCGAACCATCCGGATTTACAAGGACTTCTGCGCGCGAATCGGAGGCGTCGGTTTGGACTATGTGGAGAATTCCGGACTCGTCGAAACTCAAGCTGCGAATTGCGCGGAAGGGATGGGTGGTGTTGGCGGGAAGGGCTTTTTTGCCCGGCATGACAAAACTGACCAGTTGGGGCCTTTGCGGAGCAGCGGGATTGACCAGAAAGACCATCGAAAAATCTGTTTCGGCATAAATAAACGATCGAACACCGATTGCGACAATGTTCGTTCTTGGGTTTTGTGCAACTTGAAAAATCCAGGAGCCTGTGAGTTTTTGCGTGCTGGTCGCACCTGTGTCCAGATTTGGAACACCCGTCACGTTTGCCTGCAAGTCTTGAACTTTTATTGTTGCGCTGTCTTTGGTGCCGGCAGTGATGTGCACAGAGGTTCGGTCTTCTGAAATATCAGGACGTTCGTCGGTGGATTGAATTTGAGCGGAATTTTCGATGTGAGAACGCGCGCAGGA
>JBMSQQ010000066.1:0-18358 GCA_049423385.1 Silvanigrellaceae bacterium
CCCGCGACCCTCGCCATGGCAAGGCGATGCTCTAGCCAACTGAGCTATTCCCGCACGAAGTGAGATGGGGTGTTACTTGAGCGTGACCAGTCTTGTCAAGTCCAGATGAGCGGTGTGTTCTTGGTTCCTGGGCCGAGGTGTAATAAAAGGAAGGGATTCAAGTTTTTTGTCCAACAGGAGAGCAAAGTGTGAGGTTGAACGAGCGGCATGACAGTGCGTCAACCTGGAGGTCCTTCGGTCGCAATTATGCCGTGAGGCTCGCGTGCCATTTTGCAATGGCTATTTTTCTGTGGATAAGTCTGCTGCTTTACGAAGAACTGAAACGATCTTTGCCGTTGGTTTCAGGGACTGGAATTTGGGCTGGTTTTGCTCAACATTTCGAACGGTTTGCTTCGGATGCCAGGCCGGCGGTGATTGCCGGATTGCTGACATTGGCTTGTGTCAGCTGGGCGTGGACGTCATTGACCGTTGCGCTTCCTCTTTGGGGTTCCCTTCTTTTTTGTTCTGCGATGGTTGGTGTCGGAGGACTGATTGCACGCTTTCCGATTCCCGAACAGGCCTCGCACTGGTTGATCAAATTCGGTCCAGAATCTCCGCGTTTTTTTCAGTTGGGGTTGGTTGTCGCCGCGGGAGGTTTGTCGCTCGCATTTTTATTCACAAAATTGTCGCGACAATATGACAGACTCAACCGCGACAGGTTGATATTGTCACCGGCCGAGGAAGACTTCGCTATCCGTTCCATCATTCAATCCACACTTTGCTTTCTTCTGATCCTGTTGGGTGGATTGGTTTTATGGAACGTCGCCAACACGCATCCGGTGCCAGCGGTTGCGCAAGCTGATTCTCGTGAAACAAAGCCTTCCGTCCTGCTGCTTGCAGTCGACTCCGACATGTAGTCTGTGCATCTCAGGAAGCGCCTCGGGGATCCTTTTTTTCAATCATGGGTCGTGTTCGGAAGTCCGAACCTGGGTGCGAAGTTCGACGAGGTTTTGCAGTGCAGGTATCCTATTCGACTCATTGGTCAGAGCACGCGGCAAAAGCCAAGTGATGAAAGCAGGGATGTAAAAGATTTCTTCGTTCCGGCTGCTTTGGAAAATTCAGGCTACCTTGCCAATTTGCTGCATACATCCACGCCCGGCGAAGGCAGTGAATCCCTAAAGATGCTTTCTCGAAATTACGCCCATATCAGGCTTTTTAGAAGATTTGGCTTGTTGCTTCCTTCCAGGGTTTTCTACACCCCGGATGTCCAACTCTCGCAAATCAGGGAGGGCTTGAGTCAAGCTGTTGCTCGTGGAAAGGCAGCATTTCTGACGGCGACCCTTCTCACCAGGAACGGACGAACACAAACCAGCGAAGACAGCAGTCAATTCGAGACTTTCTTGCGTGCTTTGGCGGACCATGGTTGGTTTCGCAACTTTATTGTCGTCCTCTTCGAGTTTCCAAAAGGACCAACTGAAAATAAAACAGATCAATTGTCGATCGCGGCAACTTCGGCCAGAGTTTCAATGTGGGCAACCGGCCCAATGTCTGATTCAAGTCTTATTCCATCGCCTCCAAAACTTGTCAGGGGTATTGACGTTGGTGCGAGTTTGGCTGCCAGGCTGAGACTGTCGTCTGTTGTCGCGCACTGTGACGGATTCGCGCTGTTTGACATCTCCGAGAGGCCATCGATTTTTCCAAGGGAGCTGGTTTATCAGGAGGTGGATGTTGATGAGGAAAAGGATGTCTTCAGAAAAAGAGGATGGCTGACGTCGGATGGATATCGTCTCGAAATCAGGGAGAGCCATGAGGGGGCGAGCACGGCGACATTTCGTTTTTCACTGAACCCGATCTCTTCAGGTTCCGGCCGTTTCTTGATGGATGAAAAAAATGTTCAGGAGCCTTCAATCCGAATCGAATTGAACAGACAGATCGATGATTTTTTAAAATCCGCTGGTGTTGAGATTTTGAGTCTTGGAAATGGGCGAGTGGCCTACTCTGAACCGTTTCGACGTGTTCAGTTGTTGGAGAAATAATCCGATGCAGGTGCCAAATTGAGATTCGAAGTTGTAAAAAAGGCCGCTCTTCTGAGGGATGCGATTGCAGTCGGAACGCAGCAGTCCCTGGGTCGCTTTATTCTTTGGCTGGGTTGTCACGGAATCAGTCTTCCTTGGTACCAATGGGCTGAGTCGAGTGTGTCGGCACAAACTCTCGAGCGTTACAGACGGCGTGCGATGGTGGCCCGCCTTCGGGTTCAGAGATTCAAGATTTCGCGGGGACCTTTTTTTCTGCGGGGATCCCTCGAGAATTTTTTTGTTTTTTTGCGAATTATGCAGTTCCCGGCTCTTTTGTTCCTGAAATTTTTTGGCGCATTTGCATTGTGCTTGTTGCCTTTGACTGCGTTCTTTTTGATTCGTGTCTACTTGCCGGTACCTCAACGGATGGCTCGTTTGCAGACTTCATTGAATATGAATCTTGTCGACAAGGCGGATGCCTTGCGGCCTCGAGTCTTGAGACTGGATCCGTTGCAACCACTTTCGTCAGCGGAATCGGACGACTCAGCAGGGGAACGATTCTTTGATTTCAGACCGATCGACATCAGGACCAGCGAAGGGATATTGATTCAAGGTCGTGGCGGAGCTCATGAAGAAACCTATCGAGGATGGAGGCTCAACCCCGGAAGAGATTTGTTGGTTGCGTTGCCTCCCGAGGTGGATTCTCGAACCGTCCGTCTCAAGTACAAGTCCATACCCGGCTATTTTGGGACGGGTCTCTGTAAAATAGAAGTCACCACAGATGTCGGAGAGTTTGTTTTTGCATCAACCTTCGACGCCCAGCCGGCTGCAGGCCATAGATTTCTGAAGACTCCCCTGACTCGCAGACTTCAAGAAAAGCTGATGCCTGATTTGGCGCAAAATCAAGTTTCGTTGCCGTCAATACCCATTTCGCTGAACATGCCGTCGGGAAAACACAGTCTCAGGTTTAGCCTTAAAAGAATTGACGATGGAGACCGGCGGGCGTGTGATCTGTTGCTTTATGGTTTTGAGAAAAACAGGGCAACAGAAAGTACCAGTCGCAACGCAAAAAAAAACCTGCTGTTTCTGCTGTTCAGGTCTTTGAATTCCGATGCAGCCATGGATGGAAAAATGATGCCCTGGATGGCTTCCGTCTTGAGAACTTCAAAAGGGGTGATATTCAATCAGCATCATGCACTGGATCTTCGCGACAACCAATCTTTTCGAACTTTGATGGCAATATCTGATGAGGAACATGCCGGTGGGCGATTGTCGGATCAGAATCTTTTTGAGCGGGCCCGTGAGAATGGATACAAGACCATTGTTATTGGGGATCTGGACTCATCCGATTTGCAGACAAGGATGATCCCCGATGTCATGGTTCGTGTTTCAAATGCGACTTATCAGCCAAGACTCGTGTTGACACAACTGATGAGGGTTCTGGAGGAGGAATCCAGTTCGCCTTTGTTTGTGGTCGTTCGGCTTGCTGGGATGCATTCTCCTTGGTGGCCAGTCTTTGGAACAATAGAATTCAAGAACATGTTCTTTGGTGGCGAGCATCGGGGTGTCATGGATGCGCTCCTGTATTCGCATTCCAGGTCTCTCGACAATGAATTGAAGTGGCATTTTGGAGAGCTCAGGAAGGCTGGATTGTTCAGCAAGTATGATATGGTTGTCAGCGCTGAGAAAGGTATCGACCTTGGGCTTCAGCGTTCAATTCACCAAGCTGACAAAGTGACTTTCACCACCGATCTTCTTCTCAACGAGGATTCACTCAAAGTTCCCCTCGCTTATTTGCCTGCATCGGCGCTGTCCGAGCAGAACAATGAGACATTGCAGGTTGTCCAGAATGTGAGCACTCATTTTGATTTGTCCCGGACCCTTTGGGAGACGTTGGGAATCAGTGATGCGAGGTTCCCGGTGGATGCACGGCGTCTGTGGCGAGCGTCTTCATTTGTGCAGTCGAGAGGAAGTTTGTTTTCGTCTGTGCCACAAGGTGATGGAGAACAGATTAAATTGCTGCCTATCCACAGTAGAATTCAGGAAGGTGTTTTGTTTGTTGATCCAAATTCCGGCTCTGGATTTTTGAAGTACGTGTCGCAAGCGGTGCCGGCACAGATGACGACCCGGAGCGTTGATGGTTGGCCAAGCCGGCAAATTGTCTATTTCCCGGCGGGGGAGCAATTCAGGCAAGTGTCCCGCAAAGGTGGTCGGGAGGAAGTTCTGGGTCGGGTCAACAGTCGCTTCATTCGCGATTCACGCAGAATGATTCGGATGGGCAGAAGGTTTCCCTTGCGTTTCCGTTTTCAATTTCATTCATCAATGCCAATTGATCTGAAAATTGAGGAGCAAAGTGCAAAGGAGAGTGGACTCGCGGATGAGTTGCCGCCTGATCTGAAAAGGGAAAGTTTTCGCAAGGATGAAAAAACACTCACGCATCGCTTTTTCGGTCAAGTCAAGGATGGTCAGGTTTTGGAAGTTTTCGGAAGCTTGAATCAACTGCGTTTACTTGATTTGGCTGGACAAATTGATTTTGTAGCTTGTCCGGAAGCTTTCATTTTCAAATCCGAATTCTTGAACTTGGCCATTTCCCAGAAGTCTGCGTGCCTTTTGGAGAATCCCGATCCGCAAAGGATTGACAGATTGAAGGCCCGTGGACACAGGGTTGTTTCCGTATGGTTGGTGGAAGATGAAAAGCAAATCTGTAAAGAGCGTCACGAATCAGAAATTGGCGAAGCGTACTCGGACTGCATCGAAACCGAGGCTTCTCAAGTCCGTCGAGATTGAACAAATCTTTAAAACTCTTGAAGAGCTTTGGCCTGATGCGCACTGCGAGCTGGACCACAACAACACTTTTCAATTGCTGATCGCAGTGGTCTTGAGCGCGCAGACAACGGACAAGGCTGTCAACAAAGCTCTTGCGCCGCTGTTGAAGTCTACACCTCAATTCTCGCCTGCTGACCTGATTCAAATGGGTGAAAAGAAGTTCCTCGATGTCATCAAGAGTATCGGTCTTGCCCCCACCAAGGCCCGCAATTCGCTCGCTCTTGCCAAGCAGCTCGTGGCTCTTCACAACGGGAGTGTTCCTTTGGACAGGGCCTCATTGGAGGCGCTTCCCGGGGTGGGGCGCAAAACGGCCAATGTTGTGTTGAATGTTGCTGCCGGCTTGCCGACGATGGCAGTTGATACCCATGTGGCCCGGGTCAGTGTTCGTATGGGGCTCGTTTCAAAAACCGACAATCGTCTTCAAATCGAAGAGGAACTTTTGGCAAGAGTTCCTTCAAAATGGGGTGTGATTGCTCACCATCTGTTGATTTTTCATGGTCGATACCACTGCACTGCGCGTGCTCCCAAATGTGAGACATGTCCGGTATTTGCGCTCTGCAAGCGTACTGGAATTGACTCAGCCGGGTAGGTCATTTTTTAAAAAACCTTGAGTTCTTATGGTGTCTTTCCGAGGCTGATCCAACAAGGCCGGGGGTGGTTATGTTTGCCAAGCGTTCAGTGTCGGCTGCCTGGTTGGTGTTGACTGTGGGCTGTTCTGCGCAACCTGTTGCGACTCTCGCTCCGGTCGCTCAGACGAGCAACAAATCAGACGGCGGTCCGATTCAATCACCAAAAACATCGGATCAAATCAGCAGCACAAATCAAACCGGCAGCCCGACGAACTCCCAGACAACCTCCCCGAACGGCGGTGGTTCGAGCACCGTTCAGCCTTACACGTTTGCCGAGGCGCAGGTGTTTTGTGCTGGCTGCCACTCGGCAACGGGTTCGGCGGCAGCGTTCTGGAACAAGGCAGCTGGCGATGAATCCGTTTGGAAAACCGAAGAGCCAACCATCCGTGCTGCCGTGCAGTTCAACATGCCCAAGGGAATCACTATCGACAAACAACGCTTCTATGCGTTTCTGGACAAGCTGAAAGGTGTGTCGAGTGGAACCGGTACGGGAAGCGGCACCAACATGCCGGGTGTTTCGACGTTCGATACGATGAAATTGGCCTGTGTGGGTTGTCATGGTCCCGGAAAAAGTCAATCAGGTAAATTTTTGCTGAGCGAGACAGATCAGAGCTCCTGGAAAAATTTGAAAGACAAAATCATAGGCGCCGTGAACAGTTCCGATGAACCTATGCCTCCTCCCGGCGGTTTTACGGACGCTGCTGCGAAACAGGCATTTCTCAATTTCATCAACAGTCTCTGAAATGTTGAAAATCGTTTGTTCTGGATGTTCATTGTAACCTCATAAATTTGAAGAGGGGTTGCACGAAGATTTTGAGAAATTTCTTGAACGCCTCGCTCCTCACGACCCCGTGTCGAATTATCAACACAACAAAACCGGTGAAGACAATGGAGATGCTCACGTCAAACGCCAGTTGTTTGGTCGTGAAGTTGTTGTTGCCATTACGGAAGGACGTCTCGACTTTGGTCCGTGGGAGCAGATTTTTTATGGCGAATTCGACGGTCAAAGGAAAAACCGAGTGCTTGTAAAGATAATTGGCGCCTGATTTTTGTCCGGGCACGACAATGGTCGTATCGTCTAGAGTGCTGAAAATATGGATTTTGAGAAAAGGTATGGTTGATTGACACCCTTCGCGCCTTCAATTCCCTGATTCGTTTTTTTTGTTTTGGAGAGTCGATGATGAGCTTGAAAAATAAGCTGCAGGTTGCAACGGGTTTTGTCGCGGTGTTGGGAATTGCAGGCGGATTGTTGCTTGTTGCATGCGGAAAAGATGAAGATGAAGGTAGTGAATTCATGAGCCCTGGCGAAAATTGTCTCAGTTGCCATGGTTCAGGCGGAAAAGCCGCAAAGGAAGCTCAATTCACTTTGGCTGGCACAGTGTTTTCAGCAGCCACTTCGAGCACCGACCAGGGTCTTGAGGGTGTTAAAATCGACATTACGGATTCAGCTGGAAAAGCAATTTCCCTGACCAGCAACAGGGTTGGAAACTTTTTCACATCTCAGGCGATTTCATACCCATTGAAAACTGTGAAGGTCTCGAAAAACGGTAAAGAGGCTTCGATGGGAACGCAGGTTTCCTCGGGTGGCTGTGCAAGTTGTCACGCACAGCCAGCAGCGGGTGGAGCTCCTGGCCGGCTTTACCTCTCGCTTTGATTTTTAGACGTTGAACAGGAAGTGCATGATGTCTCCGTCTTTGCAGACGTACTCTTTGCCTTCCTTGCGATACAGGCCGGCTTCCTTGACTTTCGCTTCAGTGCCCAGCCGGAACAGGTCATCGCAAGCGTAAACTTCTGCACAAATGAATCCCTTTTCGAAGTCACTGTGAATCACGCCTGCTGCTTGAGGAGCTTTCGTTTCCTTGCGGATTGTCCAGGCTCGGACTTCCTGCACGCCGGCCGTGAAATAAGTCTGAAGTCCGAGAAGTTCATAGCCTGCACGGATGAGACGATTGAGTCCAGGCTCGGTTTGTCCAAGGGATTCGAGATATTGTTTTGCCTCATCTGCCTCAAGCTGGCTCAGTTCTTCTTCAAGCCTTGCAGAGACGACCACAACTCCAGAGCCTTCTTTGGCTGCAATTTGTTGAACAGCTTGAACGTGTTTGTTCGAGACCGCCATATCGGCAAGGTCCGACTCACTGACGTTGCATGCGTATAGAACTGGTTTTGCAGTGATCAAATGCAGCGATTTGAGAAATTCAAGTTCTTCTTCGTTGCAACCAGGCAGAAAAGATCTCGCTGGTTTGAGTTGCTCCAGATGCGCCTTGAGGCGACTTCCCACATCATGACTGGACAAGACCTTTTTGTCGTTGCCCTTCAACGATTTGGACAAGCGCTCAACGCTTTTTCCAACAGTCTCGAAGTCTGCGTAAACGAGTTCAGTGTTGATTGTATCGATGTCACGGGCAGGGTCGGTGCTTCCATCCACATGGATCACATCGCCGTCTTCAAAACAGCGAACGACGTGCACGATGGCATCCACTTGCCGAATGTGGCCCAGGAACTGGTTTCCCAGCCCTTCGCCTCGGCTGGCTCCTCGCACAAGTCCTGCAATGTCAACGAACTCGATAAACGTCGGGAGAACTCTTTTGCTCTTTATGATGCCGTCGATGCGTTGCAGGCGCTCGTCAGGGACAGCAACCCGGCCCACGTTGGGGTCAATCGTACAAAAGGGGTAGTTGGCTGCTTGTGCTCCCGCCTTGGTTACTGCATTGAAAAGAGTGGACTTTCCGACGTTTGGCAAGCCAACGATCCCACAATTGAAGCCCATGATACCTCCTACGATCTTTCCTGTAATCATCAACGGGTTGTCCATACCTGCGGGTCCCGGGTGAGGCAAGCTTTCTTCCTGCCGTTGACACCGCTTGAGAGCGTGCTAAAGGAGTGTCTCTGACTTCAGGTCCGGATTGCTCCGAAAATGGATTTTTGGTCTTGAAGTTGGCTTAAACAAAGCGGTTCCTCTTTGTATTTACCGAGGATGTAAGTAGAATGAACACCACTCAGCACTCGATTCAGGAAGCAGGTAAAATGAGATCAGGCGCGGAAGCTGGCACGATTGAGACGGTTCGTCTCGCACAGGAAGGTCGCACCATTGAAGGAGCCACCGCTTCTGATGGTAGCAGCGTGGACATTGACAGTTCAGTTGGTCTTCTTGAGCAACTCAACATGCCACCCGTGCCCGAGCACCTTCGTGCGATGCTCGAAGAAACTAGCCTTGAGCAATTGGTGTTCTGGAAGCTTCAAGGACTTTTCGAGCGCTTCGATGATGAAATTCCTGCAAACATCCTCAAGACGGTCCTTTCCCATGTTGAGCGTCCCCTGTTCGCTCTCGTGCTGAAGAAGACTCGTGGCAACCAGTCAAAAGCAGCAGACGTGCTCGGTTGCAACCGCAACACTCTGCATCGCAAGTTGAAAGGCTTCAGCATTCAACCTCGCGATGTGCGCAAGGTTCTCAAGACACGCAACCGCAGAAGCATTGCTGACCTCCTGAACGAACTCGCTGACTGATTAAAAGCCCGGGTGGATTTATGGCGCAGTCCGAGGAAAGACGTCCCAGAAGCGCTTTGAATCTCCCTCACTCGTTGGAAGCCGAGTCGGCTGTTATCGGCGCGATTCTGACCAACCCAAGCTCCGCCATTGAGCACACTGAAAAGCTCCTGGCGGAGTATTTTTTTGTCGAGTCACATCGTGTGATCATAGATGCCGCGCGGGAGCTTCTCTTTGAGGGCGTTCCGCCGGATCTGGTCAACGTTTACGAGAAGCTGCGTTTTCACAACCGCCATTTGAACGTTGGCGACTTTGAAGGCTTGCGGCAATTTCTTCACTTCGGAGCCAATTCCGAGAACGTTGGTTATTGGCTTGATGTCGTCAAGCGTTTTTGGGAATTGCGGCTCGTCGTTGAAAAATGTTCCGACATTGCGACCCGCGGAAGACGCGTGGCTGAAGCCAGCGTTGAGTCTTTTTTGGCAGAAGCCGAAGAGACGTTCATGCAGCTTGCGGCGGCACGTGGCCATACCGGACTCACTCCAGCTTCCGCAGTGGTTCGTGACACCATCCAATCCCTCAGCGAGTTGATGAACAACCCAGGCGGAATGACAGGCGTACCGAGCGGGTTTTCCGATCTCGACACAATCACAGCCGGATTTCAGCCCAGTGACCTCATCATTCTTGCTGCCCGTCCTGCGATGGGAAAGACTGCGTTGGCGTTGAACTTCGCGCAAAATGCAGCCATCCTCGACAAGAAGAACGTTGCTGTTTTCAGTCTTGAAATGAGCAAGCATCAATTGATGCAGCGTATGCTTTCAACAGCTGCCCGCATTGAGGCTCATCGCTTCCGTGATGGCAAAATGTCGGCCGAGGAGCTCCACCGGCTTTATCCCGAAGCTGCAAATTTCAATACCGACAGGCTGATGATCGACGATACGCCAAGCATCAGTTTGCTTGATTTGCGCAGTCGCTGTCGACAAATGAAGCGCGAAAAAGGCTCTGTGGACATGGTGATCATTGACTATTTGCAGTTGATGACGGTGGGGACAAACCTGGGTGCCAAGGGTTCCCGCGAACGCGAAGTGGGTATGATTAGCCAAGGTCTGAAAGCTCTCGCGAAGGAACTCTCTTGCCCGGTCATTGCCTTGGCCCAGTTGAATCGAGGGCTTGAACAAAGGCCCGACAAGCGTCCACGTTCATCCGACCTTCGTGAATCAGGCTCAATTGAGCAGGATGCGGACCTGATCATGTTCATTTATCGTGATGAATATTACCATGCAGATTCCCCCGACAAGGGTATTGCGGAAGTTATCATCGGCAAAAACAGACACGGCTCCACAGAAACAGTCAAGCTCGCATTTCAAGGCGAGTTCACAGCTTTTCACAACCTTGCGAAGAGTTACTAGCCGAATTCATCAAAAGCGATTCGATGCGTCCGAGGAGAAGTTTTCGGTCGACGGGTTTGGTGAGATGTTCGTTAAATCCCATCGCCAGGCTTCTTTCGCGGTCCTCGCGCATGGCATGTGCACTGAGTGCAATGATGGGCTTTTCGTAGCCTTTTCTGCGAAGATAAGAGACCGCTTCGTAGCCATCGAACTCGGGCATCTGGATGTCCATGACGACCAGGTCGAAATTGTTTTTGAGCGCGAGTTCGGCAGCAGTGCGGCCATCCTCTGCATGTTGAACCAATGCCCCTGCGTGCGATAAAAACTTTTGAACAATAAGTCTGTTGTCTGGTGCGTCGTCGACAACCAATATGCTTGAACCATCCAGGCGTGGATTCAGCTTGCGTGAACTTGAATTTTGAAGGCATTTGTCGTCGCAGTCGTTGTCGCTTGTCAGCTTGAGCTTACCCGTGGGGCCAATATTGATGGATATTTCAAAGCAGCTTCCCTTGCCATTTTCGCTCCAAACAAGGCGAAGATCTCCGCCCAGCAGATTGGCAAGCTTGCGTGAAAGAACGAGTCCAAGTCCTGTTCCGCCAAACCTTCTCCGGGTCGAAGAGTCCGCCTGCACGAACGGTTGAAATAGCCTTGATTGTTGTTCGGGCAAAAGCCCTGGGCCAGAGTCTGAGATTTTCAGAATGAGACGAGAATCCGTTTCGTGCAGCTCGGTTGAAGTGTTTATGACTACCGTACCGCGATCGGTAAACTTTACGGCGTTTCCAACAATGTTGATCAGGATCTGCCGGAATTTGGTTCCATCGGTCCTGATTGACCTTGGAATCAGTCCATTCCTTTCGATTGTAAGTGTTATTCCCTTTTCCTTCGCCTGTAGACTTAGAAGTGTTGTCACATCGTGTATGAATGGGAAAAGTTCGATTTCCTCTTCTTCGATTTCGAGTTTACCAGCCTCGACTTTGCTCAGGTCAAGAATTTCATCAATTATTTTTGTCAGCTGACGGCCGTTTCGAATGATTGCCTGAAGAGCCGCTTCTCGTTCCTCGTCTGAGTTCTGGAAATTTCCGACCAGCTCTGCAAAGCCCATGATTGCTCCGAGCGGCGTCCGTATCTCGTGGCTCATGTTTGCCAGAAATTCACTTTTGGCTTTGTTCGCAGCGTCAGCCGCTTCCTTTGCATCCCTCAGCACCAGTTGCGCGTTTTTGGCCTCGGTGACGTCTTCTGCCACTCCGACAATCCTGTGAACACGGCCAGCAGAATCCCTTACAGCAAATGACTTGAAAGAAAGCCATTGCAAGACTCTGCCTGCCGAGTTGACGCGGAATTCAACAATCGAATCGTGTCCCAGGGTCAAATCGCTGATGAAGTTCCGTGCGATTGTCAGGTCTGCAGGATCCACGCGCCTGAGCACTTCAGAGAAAAACAAATCACCGGTTGAAGGATCTATGCCAAGGAGGGGTTTGAAAACGGGACTGATGTAGACAAGTGAGGCAGCACGCACATCATAAATCCAGAAGGCTTCCTTGACGTTTTCGGCCAACTGTTCGAATCGTTTCTTCCATTCGTGAAGTTCGCGCTCTTCCCGCTTGTAATCGCTGACATTCCGAATCACCACGCAATAGTTTTTTGGCCAGTGCGATTCAGTTGGCAACGAAGTCACCAGGACATGAGCCCAAAATCCCTGCCCAGACTTCTTAATCCGTCGAATGGTTTCCTCGTGGAAAGCCTTTTGATCAGCGAGGTCCAGTGATTGCAGGGTTTTTCCTGAAAGAAGTTCGGTTTTTGGACTCAGGATTGAGATGTGCTTCCCGCGCAGCTCATCCTCGCTGTATTCAAGGACGGATTCGACTGCTTCATTGCAGAATTGGATAAATCCTTCCTCACACAGAACAAGCACAGCAGCATCGCGAATGCCACTCAGCAGTCGCTTGGCTCTCTGTTCCCGGTCTCTCAGCGCGTTGATAGCGGTTTGAAACAGCGTGACATCTTCACAGGTGCCGAGAATGAGTTTTTTGTTCAATGCAATGTTCGAAGTCTTCTCAATTGAGTTTTGAATCGGTGTCAGTTTCAACTGGACCCAGATCCAGGTGTTTCCCTCACCTTTCACGCGAAGACGTGATTCGAGCGTCATGCTTTTCAGTTCACTGATTCCATTGAACATGTCGAGAGCGATGGCGCCGTCCTGTGGGTGAATCCAATTCGGAACAGCGCCGCGTGAGAACACGACGGCGTCTTGTTTTGAATACCATCGAAACAGTTTTTTGCTGTTTGAATTCGACCAGAGGACATTCATGCCAGAATCAAATACAAATGATGCGAGCGGCAGTGCTTCGCCCCAACGCTGGAGTTCGCGGATGAGTTTGTCCTCGGATTTTCGATTCAATCGCGGAAGATGATCTGTCGACCACAGCTTTTTGAGCCACTTGAGTCCCGAAGTCGTGAGTCCGCCAACGACGACAGCAGTGGCGAGCGGGAAAATATGGTCAAAATTCATATGAATTTTACTCGGATGGATTGAATCAAGCGCACAAATCTCAGATTGCCGTCGCTAGCATGATGTGTCCTGGCAGGACAATGAATTTGGAATCACCCAACCAAAATCATACGGAAAGTAAAAACTTCACCCTATAGTTTAATTTGCTGGAAGTATTGGAAAAGTTGTTTTTTTGTCGGTTAACATCTCAGTTTTTCAGTTTTATTTCCGAACACCCTCGGGTCGGGTCATCAGAGTCACTCGACAAGGAGCGGACTTGCAGGAAAAGGTCGAAATTATTTGGCTTTTCAGGCCCATGGGCGCACCCGTTGGAAAACGGTGCCTGCAGGGTATCACGCTTGAACTGCGTGATTGCAAGGAAGATCAATTCGACAGTTTTCTGGTCGGGTTGGCTGAAAAACTGGAATCAACGAGTCGGCTTTGTGTTCTCAGCCCCGAACAGTTTCTTCTGCATCAGGCGAGAATAGAGGAAGTTGCAAAGAACCCGAATTTGGCAGGAAAGCTTGCTGTTTTAGTGGTTGAGTCTTCCCAGCCAATGACAATTCGAATGCACAAACGGATTCATGCCAGCGAAAATCAACCCTGGATGATGGGCGTTCTGCGTCGGCCATACTCATTCAATGATCTCATCACAAGCGTTCAGAAAGCAATCAGCTTGATTGCGATTCTCTCGAGTCAGGCAGTCCTCAGTGGTTTGCTTGCCCAGCGGGAAACAGAGGCCAGTGCCATCAATGAAATCGGACTCGCCATGACAAGCCAATCGTCGGTGGACAGCATGGTCAGACTTGTTCTCGATAAGGCACTCGATTTGTGCTCTGCAGATGCCGGGTTTATCCTTCTGCGCGAAAATCTCGGCACAAATCAGCGGGAAGGAGTTCCGGACATTCGTCTGCTGAGAACTTCCGGTCATCGCTTTTTTCAGAAGGCCCGGGTCTGCAAGAGCCAAAACCTTAAATTGATGAGTGACTCACTGGACCCGGCTCGGAACGCCACGATATCTTTCGTTTTGAACAATGGCACAGGAGTGGTCTGGGAATCGGGTTGGCCTGGGCCCGTTCCACAAAGTTCGTCCTTCACATCATTTGCCAACTCGCCGTTGCCCGAGCTTCACTTTGAGTTTGACAGCCGGACCTATGAAGTCAGGAGTTATTGTTTGTTTCCGCTCAAGACTCCGTCCGGCGAGGTCGTGGGATTTATTCTTCTTGTGAACAAGAAGACAAGCAAAAACGTGTACATTGACAATCTTGTTGACGTTGAAAAAAACGTTGATCCGTTCAACAAGCATGACCTTCATCTGCTTGAGGCATTGGCGGCGCAGGTGGGTGTATCGCTCGACCATGCGAGGTTGATTCAGGATTTGCGACGGGTATTTGAAAGTTTTGTTCAGGCCAGTGTTGTTGCCATTGAGTCGCGTGACCCATCCACAAAAGGCCACAGTGAACGCGTGGCAGTGCTCACTGTCGGTTTGGCGGAAGCAGTCAATGCCGAGAACCTGGGCCAGTACAGTTCTGTTTTTTTCAATGCCAGTCAGCTTTATGAAATCAAATATGCTGCGCTGTTGCATGACTTTGGCAAGATTGGCGTACGTGAAAATATTTTGCGCAAGGAACGAAAGCTGTACCACCATGAATTGATGGGTATCCAGGAGCGATTTCACAATCTGGAAAAGAGATTGAATCTCAAATGTCTCGAGGAGTACCTCGAACGCCTTATGAACAGGGGACAGATTCCAAGTCGCGAAGACATTGAACGCATTCAGCAGGATGTGCAGAATATTTCCAACAAGCTGAATCGCTACTGGGAAAATATTCTGGAGGCCAATGAACCCTCCATTGTCAGTTCGGATGATTTTCAGAAGATTCTTGAAATCGCTGCAATACAGTATCTGGGTCAGAACGAGAAAGTTTCCGATTTGCTTCTTCCCGGCGAGGTTGAAAAACTGACAATCAAGCGCGGCTCACTTTCAGATGCGGAACGATTGGAAATCGAGAGCCACGTGACCCACTCGTTCAAGTTTCTTGTAAGCATTCCCTGGACTCAGGAGTTGGCCAATGTGCCGGATATCGTCTACGCCCACCATGAGCGTCTTGATGGAACCGGCTATCCTCGTCAACTTGTGGCCGACGAAATTCCCATTCAAGCAAAGATGATGGCCATCGCTGATGTCTATGATGCCTTGGTGGCAGTCGACAGACCCTACAAACTCGCACTTCCCCATGAACGGGCATTGAGCATCCTTGAAGGTGAAGTCTCGGACAACAAGCTGGATGCAGAGTTGTTCAGGCTTTTCGTTGAAGCACGGATTGGTGAACTGATTAAACCTCCGAATTCGGACAGTGATTCCGCAGCTTAATATTTCAATTCCATAGCCGCTTTTTGCGGTTTTTTGCTCTTGGCTTCAGAATAAAATTTGTGAATGTTCCTCGACTTTCGCCAGCATGACTTGCTCGAATGCGACGATTTTGTGACAATGCTGCTCGTCTTGCAGAAGTGGGAGATGCAATGAGAAGCATTTTGACTCGTCGAAAAGCGCAGGTTTTCGTTTCATTGGGCTTGCTGATGTCCTCGGCAGCGACAGCGATTGAAGCTCATCAGCGTGCTCCGGTGGGAGTGCTTGTCAAGGATCGTGAGCCTGCGTGTCAGTTCAATCCAACATTCGAATTCACGGAACCACAATCCGTCGCATGGTCGAACGACAACATGGCCTCCGCAGCCTGGTTCGCCCGCGCGGTACAACTCGTTGATGAACTGAGAGCTCCCGCCTGGGAAAAACTGCCAGAGAGGCCACTTCGTGTTCGCGACTTCGTGCTCAAGAAATTTGGTTTGCACGGAACTTTGCTTGAATTTTCCGACAGGGCATTGATGCTCTACAGGGGAACCGAGGACGCGCTTGACTATGTTCTCAATGGAACATTTTTCACAACTTCGGGTGAGAAGTTCGGATTGCCGGGTTGGGTTCACAATGGTTTTCTTGTGAACTTTCTGATGACTTGGCCTGACGTTCACGAGGAACTCAAATCAATCGCTGCAAAAGGCAAATCCATTGTGTTTGCCTCCCACAGCCTTGGCGGTGTCTTGAGTCAGTACGCAGCTTGGTTGCTGGAAAACGAAGGAATTCGGGTTGGCAGGATTTATGCATTTCAGTCGCCCAATCCTGGTGATCTGGATTTCAAGAATGCATTCGAAAAAAGGTTTGCCGGGCGCGCTTCAAATACGATCTATGGCGAAGACGTAACTCCTCATATCCCTCCCATCCTGGAATCAACAGATGCATTCGGCTCTTCCGTTCCAAAGCCGCTTTCCCAGGTCGTTGTTGGGCTGCTGAACAGGGCCCGCTACGGGACTCTCACGGAGCGTTTTGCAATCTCGGGTTCGGGTGCTCCTGTTGCAGTGCCAAATGCGGATGTGAACGATTCTGAAATCAGATTTTGGTCGAGTTATCTTTCGAAAAGCGGTGGAAAACCGTTTCCACTGGGTCTTGGCCCTGATTCTCCATTTGTTGCTGATCATGATATAGATAAAGTATTGTGTTCATTGGTGAAAAGTCTCGATTGATTCTGGCTGCCCGGAATCTCGCCGTTCCACAAGAGTTTCTCAAGCCTGCTGTCGTCCGAGCCGATAACCCGAGGGTGTATCCGAGGGGGTGTCGATGTTGCGGAGTCCTTTCAAGTACGTTTTTGTTGCATTGGTCTGTTCTGCCTCTTTGATGTGGTCATGCAAGCCTGCAGGTTCAAATGGCAGTGAGTCCTCAACCACTGCGGCAGGTGTCGCTCAGCCGGTTGTCTGCGAATACAGTTGGGAGGAGCGGCCCGGTACCACTGACTACACCGCCTTTGACGAATATTCGCGGAGTCTCTATCCGAATGCCGATCGTCCCCAGAGTCAGACTTTGATTGGCAGCAAATCACAAATCCTGAAGTCTCTTTGCGAGCGTGCCCGGTTTTTGAAAAGTTGTTTCGACAAGGCAATTGTTCAGAATGGATCTGCCTCGGCTAAAATTTTCAAGGACTGGGCGGCACGGCATGGAGTTCATCCAGTGTTGGCATTGATGGCCAAGACAGAGCAGGAAACAAAAATGGGTTCGCTTCCTGATTCATGCCACGGAAGAACTTGCAATGGAATTGGTATTGGCCAAATCATAACTGCCATTGACGATCGTGGGAGAGTGCTGTCGAGCAATGACAAGCGATGGGAAGGGATCACTTTCAACGTTCTGACCAATTTGAACTATTCGGTGCGCGTGCTGGCCGACAAAACCGGATATTCCCGCAGTCTTTGGGATTTGGCGTTTCGCTACAATGGCAGTGGCTTTGCTCGCACGTATGCAGACAAGGTTGTTGGCTACTATGCGCAACTCAAGCAGTGTGGACTCTATTAGGCCTGTTTGAATGGAATGTTGATGATTTGGAGCAGCAAGACATGAAGAAGAGAAGATCAAACTTTCGCATTCTTTTGCTTTCTCTGTTTGTTTTCGGCTCTGTCGGATGCAAGAAGAAAACATCGTCTCTTGAAGAAGCTGAAACCATGGCTGTGAATGAACAGGACGCGGATTACAGTGCAAAGGTCAACGATGAAGCATCCATTCGTCCTGCGGTTCCATTTGAGACGGGAGCTGAATTCATCGATTTGCGAGGGGTTGGAGATTCTGCCTGGTCGGGGTTGCGCTCGTCATCGGCTCCGGCTTCGGGAATGAAAACTGCGCTCGAGCAGTTTGATCCGTCCCGAAGGATTCTGAAGGGTGATCTCAATTTCATCAATTGGGAATCCAGTGTCGGGACACGTTGCAGTTCATATTACAATGTCGATTATGCATTTTTGTCTCGTCCGGAAGCCGTGCTTCAAGCATTTGAACATGGATTCAATTTGTTTGGCCTGGCCAACAACCATTCGGAAGATTGTGCATCGGGTGTTCACCCTGATGGTCAGGGAGTTCCTGGAGCCGTTGCCACGGCAGCGCACATGAAAATTTTATCTCATCAAAAACCATTGGCTTGGCATGGTGTCGGACCCGCGGCCGGGTTGAGCTCCCCGTCCATTTTGACTTTTTCAGTGAAGTCGAGACTTGTGAAAGTGGTCTTTGGCTCCATCGCATTCCAGGATTGGGAATGTGTCGAGTCTGCTTGCGAGGCACGTGTGCAAGCTCTTTTGGGTGGTATGAAATCGGCCGCCGGAGATTTGCGCATCCTGTCTGTCCATTCGCAGGGAAATGCAGCGTTCATTCGTGGCAAGAACTGGTCGGAAAGGTTTATTCGAGAATTTTCCGGTGATGTTGTTTTTGCCAGTGGGCCGCACACATGGGCTGGAGTCAAAATTGTCGAGCGTGATTCGGGAGGGCGTGGTGTTGTTTTTAATGGGCTCGGCAACTTCATGCACAATCAGGTTGCGCCCAATCCGGACAATCTAATCGGTAGAGTGTTGCTCGACAGCAAAACTCTTCAGCCAAAGCAGGTCCAGGTGATTCCTGTATTGAACAATGCACGGGATGTGGATGTTGTCCTTGCGGAGCCGGGGAAGGGTCTCCCGCGGGCCAAT
>JBMSQQ010000067.1:0-18009 GCA_049423385.1 Silvanigrellaceae bacterium
CGAGCCCGCAGCAGACGTCTTCAAACCGGACAGGGGGGGATTCTCTTTTTTGTTTTCAGTCGGTTCAAGAGCCAAAAGCAGTTCGTCGACAGACTTGAGCCCGTCAAAAACAACCCCATGGGCTCGCAACCCGCTCATGATTCTTGAATTTGAATCGACGATTTCGCAATTGCTAAAACGACACTCCGTGAAGTTGCAGTCTTCAAACCGGAGCCCCTGGAGGTCGGATTGGTCGATCTCACATTCGTTCAGATTGCAGTTTGTAAAAACCGAGTGCGCTAGACGACTCGCATTGAGTACAACTCCAGAGAAGTTGGAGCGCAAAAGCCGATTGTGGGTAAAATCCGCCTCGGAAATACCGACATCCGTCAATTGAGTCCGGGACAATCGGTTGTTTTCGAACCTTGATTCACGGATGGTGACCTTGGAAAGGCGAGCCAGACCAAATTCATTTGAAGAAAAATTGGAACGCTCACAATCCAGTCCGCTCACCTGGGACAATGTGAAATTGTTCTTGCGAACTTCCGAAGCCTCACGAAAAGCAGCATCACGCCATTGGGAACCAGAGATGGAATTCGCCTCGGCCTGTGTGTCGGAATCCACCATCACGGAACTGAAGATGGAAAGTTTGCAATCGAAACCCTCGCCCGCAGGTTTGAATTCAACCTTTCGACCCAACTCGCGTGACTTCCTGAGGAGGGCATCAAAGCCAATCTTTTCACCAAGGCTCGCCAGGGCATTGTCGATGGACGACTTCGCACGCTTCGATTTGCGTTTCGGGCCTTCTTCACGATGATGAGGCTTGTCGCGTTGCCTTGAAGATGACCCTGAGCCCGCATCTCCTGTTCGGTGGTCGACTGATGCTTCAAAAAGTTCCTGGATGAGAGCCTCGGCCCGAGGAACTTCCATCTTTCCACGCGACACCGCCTTCAAGATAGAATGCAGATCCTTCATCAACTTCTCCGATCAACACGCAAAATGAGAATTATTCCAAATACAAGAAACAAGACAGTGGGTCCCCATGCAGCCAGGTAACCCGGAAGGGTGCCACTCGCAGCAACTGCCCTCATGGCCGCAGCACTTCCCCAAAAAACCGCCGCGACAATCAAGCACCCGACGATGCCGATATATGTATCCGCCTGCCGTTCGCGGCGCAAGGCAAAAGGAAACGCGAAAAACGCAAAGACCAGATTGGCAAAGGGTGAACTCAGTTTTTGGTACAAATCCGCCTCTCGACTGGCCATCGCAGCTCCGGATGTCTTGTTGTCATTTAAAACCTGACGGAGTTCGCGAAAGCTCACCAGGTCGGAAGAAATCCCTTCTCGCAAAAGTTTTGGCGGCTGAGAAGCTACGTTTGTTTCATATTCGGGCAACATTTCGGCCGATACGAGCTCACCTGCCTCGCCAAAATTGCTGACCCGAGCTTGCAGCAATTTCCATACGCCACTCTGGGAATCAAACTCGGCAGCCTTGCCGTGAACAATTTGCGACACCTCTCCACCATTCCGGAAAACGACATATTCAGGCTCAACAAGGCTATGCTTGAGCTGATTCAGTTTTCGAAAATGAAGGATTGTCCCCTTGCCACTGACCCACTGGCTTTCCAGAAACATTTGCGACAATGACGATTTCTCTATCTTCACAGTCTCGATTTTTTGAAGGCGCAACATTGCCGATGGAACCACAAACTCGGAAATGCAAAAACTGAGCAAACAAACAATGCCACTGACGTACAACAAAGGTTTGCAAATGCTGCGGATGGACTGTCCGGCAGCCCTCATGGCCGAAACCTCGCCACTGCGGGCAAAAATCCACATGGTCAATATTCCGCTGAACATGACTGAAAACGGACTGATATCGACAAACATCTTTGGCGTTTGAACAAGATAATACTCGAAAATCACCCAACCGGTGGCATTGTATTTTGGAAAATAACGGGTGTTTTTCTCCAAAAAATCGATCACACAATAAATGAGAACAAAACCAATGCAGATTGAAATGTAAAGTTTGACAAACTCACGCAAAAGATATTTCGCAAAGATCATCCGCCTCTCCCGGGGGCAGTCCTGAACCGCTTTCGCCACTCTCGGGCCAGAAATTCAGAAAAATTCGTGGAAGGCGGATGCCTGGAACGCCAAACCAGAACAACAACGGACATCAATATCAACGAAAACAGCGGAAGAATCAGAGACACTTCCGGCGGAACGACAAATTTCACGGCCATTTGCTGACTGAACATGATCAGGGCGTAAAAAATGAACACAATCGCCACCAGTCCAAGATATGCCACACCCGCCCTGCGTCGCGGATCCTGCAGTCCAAGACAGACTCCGATCACGGGAAAAAACAGACAAGACATGGGCACCACGATTTGTTCATAGAAATAAGTATGATCCCTGACCGAACGCTGATTCGATCCCCAGTCGGATCTGTTTCTGAGTTCCTTGAGTTCCTCCAGGTATCTGGACGGAAAATAGGAGCGCAAATCATTGGCATCAAATTGGCCAACCTCGAACTGCTTTTGAAACATGTTGACCAAGGAGATTTTCAATTTGTCGAAGGCCATGACGTTCCAAGCGCCCGAAGCGAGTGGTTGATGCAATCGACCATTGCGGAGTTCAAAAATATAATCGTAATTTCCACTCTCGCTGTCCTTGCGCAATTGTCCCGTTTCAGCAGTGAGAATCTGCGAAGGTTGACCCTCCTGGCCTGAATTGATGCCAAGAAAAACTCCCGCGAACCTGGACCTATCCTGGCCAACCTTGTCCACGTACAATGCAACCCTTGTTCCGCCCCCCTGAAACAGATCCGAGATGAAGGTTTTCTCCTGAAGACGGTTTTCGAGGATGGCCTCCACTCCCTTGCGGGCATGAATCCACTTGAACTTTCTCCACTGTTGGCGTGCATAGGGTTCCATCCACAAGGCACTCAAGGCAGCGACGCCAACGAACAAAAGCCCAAGGAGAAATGGCGCCCTGCAAAGACGAATCGCACCCACGCCGGAGCTCATCCAGGCCTCGGATTCACGGTCACCCGACATGCGCACCGTGACTATGGCGGCAGCAAACAAAAGCGAAAGTGGCAAAGTCAACTTCAGGATGTTCGGCACAACAAAAATAATGAACATCAACATGGACAGTGCACCTTCCTGGGTCAGGACCAGATAGTCCGTCATGGAAAGGATGCGAAACAGGAACATCACCGTGCTGAGTATGGCAAGAATCACCAACGTGAGTGATGTGATTTCTGAGAATATCAATCGGTCGATTTTCGCGAACACATCTGCCTCCCTGCACGACGGGGCGAAATCAAGCCTGCGGATTGCTTTCCTCGCGGAACATTCCCATCACATGGTAGCCGCAGTCAACGTGGAGTGTTTCTCCGGTGACTCCCGAACCCAAATCCGAAAGCAAAAAAAGCGCCGAACGGGCCACATCTTCACCAGTGATGTTGCGGCGCAGCGGCGAAAACTTTTGACTGTAATCCAACATGTTGCGCATTCCTGGAATCGCACTTGAGGACAATGTCCGGATTGGCCCTGCACTGATGGAGTTGACGCGGATCCCTTGAGGTCCGAGATCTTCCGCAAGATAGCGGTTGCACGCTTCAAGCGCAGCCTTTGCAACACCCATGACGTTGTAGTTCGGAATAACTTTTTCCGCACCGTAGTATGACATCGAAATGATGCTTCCACCATTGCGCATCAGCGGAGCTGCATGCTTGGCCGCTGCCACGAGCGTGAAGGCTGAGACGTCCATGGTTGAAATAAACTGTTGGCGGGTGGTGTTTACAAAGGGTTCCTTGAGACACTCCTTGTCCGTGTAGGCAACCGAATGGATGACGAAATCGATGGAGTCCCATTGAGTCTTGACCCACCGGAAAAAATCCTCGAGTTCTTCGTCCTTGGAAAGATCACAGCCCTTGGCCTTTGCGCCGGGAATCTCGGTGATCAGATCATTGAGCCTTTTTTCCTGGGCAGCACCCAAAAAATTGAACAGCATGGTTGCACCCTCGGCCGCACAAGCCTGGGCGCATGACCACGCAAGTGATTTGTTGTTCGCAACTCCAAAGACGACGCCCCGTTTTCCGCTCAACAATCCATTGGCCACTTTTCACCTCCCATTCATGCATTTTCGAGGCGGTACATATAACCTGTTCATTCCGGTTCCGACAACCAAGCTGCGTTGAAAGGCAAAAGGAAGTAGGCTACCACTCGAAGACCACCTATTGGAGGAAGCCTGCAATGACCGTGACCCCACCACAGGGACCCACATACCGAAAAATCGAAATCGACAACGCAACCTGCAAACGCCGCTTTCACGTTGCATTTGAAGAGGGTCAAAAACCAGTGGCCGAGACAAAAGTTCTCTGCCCGCATTGTGGTGTCACGCTGTTTGAGGCCAAAAATCACCCTCCAGCGATTCTTTCCCGCGATGAAAATTTGGTCAAAAGCCCAGATGGCACAAATACCACCCTAAACGAATGTCGCTTTTTGAAACAAAATTGATCTGGCTTTGCCCAGCCGTTGGCGGAATACTTCTGACGGTCACAACTGCGCCGTTTTTTTTCACCTCTGCCCGGTGGCTGAGAGCGTGGTTTTGGTCGGCTATTATTTTATTCGGCGACGCAGTCGCCTTTCCGCTGAAGGTGACTGCGCTCTTCGTTGGCCTGCTCGCGGCATTGCCTATTTGCGCCGCAACGGTTGATGCCCCGGAACCTGGTTCAACGCTTCAAGTGACTCCACTTCAGATGTTGCTGGTTGGCATTTGCGTTGTTTTCAGGGTTTTCATCTGGCCAGGAATCGCCATGGACTGGGACAGAGTCAGAAAATGGGAACAGGAAGTCGTTCGAAGGCCCAAAGGTGGCTTGTGGGCCCACATTCAGGCCGGAAGTCATGCTTCCCGGGAACGCCTTCATACAAGAGCAACGACACTGGGGCTTGCTCTCGCTGAAGGCGAACTTAAAAGCACCCCTTCACTTGCAGCAATTCCAAAGCAATCCCTGGGTCTTTTACTCGTGTTGATAGCCAGCAAAATCGCCGGTCGCGCGGGGACACCCATCGCCACCGAACTCAATGTCCTGTTGATTTTTTGCTCGGTTGGAGTCTTTTTGTTGGCATTTTCGAAACAAGACCACACGTCCAACAAGCCTGACAAATGGCTGCTGCTGACACTGGTTCCGGCTCTGACCCTGATGGCAAGCCGCGTGACAATCCATGCATGGCCGGTCGAACTGTCGAATTTCCACAGCGCTTTTGCTGATTTGGCCCGATTTTCAATCCTTGCCGCGGTTGTTGCACTCTTTCTCAGGGATGTTGGAAATCTTTTTGATTTTGGCCCGGGCTCCGCAGCCCCAGTGGGCTTCGCCCCACTGGATAAAAAATACTCATTCCTGAAAACAGCAATACAAACAGTACAATCGCTTGCAAATCCTGCACATCTTGTATCCCTGTTTATTCACTTCGACGTACTGCTAACAACTCTCAGAATTACGCTGAGTTGATGGTAAACCGAACAATAAGCCATGAAATTCGGGCATTTACCCCCATAAAAAAAATCCACCAGGGTGCTTGAAGTGGTCTGTTTTTTTCGCTACGTGCCCTCAATGCCAGTGAGCACTGACAACTCTTTTTACAGAGGCTTTTTCAAGTCTCACGGCGGTTATTTTGTTTTAAATTGTTGTTTTTACTGGTTCCGTTTTTGGATGCGGGAAGTTGGCATGAAGCCTGCTACACCCCACTCAGGCAGCCTCCCAAAAGGAGGTTCGTCAATGGACTGCATCCAGTTCGGAAGCACTTTGGTTGAAGGAGTCATTCATATGGATAACGTCATCAACCTGTTCTCGCGTCGTGCGCCTGCCAAAACAGGCCAACAATCGCGAGGGGGTGATTCTACTCAACAGTCCTCTTCTGCTGTGGTTCTAAACCCTGGCAGTTTCTCGGACATCGCCGAGCGCAACAAGGCAAACCAGATGCGCCTGCGAAAAGAACGAGAACAAGCCAACAAGAATGTATTGAAGAGTTACCGGATTAAATAGTCCGAGTGATGACCGGAGATCCGGCTCCGGAAAAATCATCATTCAGTATCGTCTCTGGTTTGGTGGGGTGAGCCATGCAGAACAACAATTTTGAGAGTTTCTCGATTGAGCAACCTTCACAGTCCGCACAAGAGGGTGCAGTGGTCGTGGATCTTCAGGCTTTCCGCTTGAAGAAGTCGATGACTGGAGACAAACGCCGCGGGGTGCAGGACACTTTCAACCTCGCCGGAAGCACGGACGTGACCGACAATTCGCTTCCAACAGGACGCAAGGAAGAAGAACTTGCTTCCCGACTCGAAAGAATCAAATCCAGCATCCAACGCATCAACCAGTTGATGGCAGACCTGCGGGATTCAAATCAGCCAACGAAGTCGAACTGAAGCGATACATTTACGGGCAAGGTCTCATTTAGTGGCTTGACCTGCCGATGCAATTGATGAAGATGAGAGGGCGCAGTTGAAAGAAACTGCGCCTTTTCCTTTTTGAGGACACCATGTCGAGCATTCCCTTTTATGCAAAGCGCTGGGTTTCGGGAACAACAATGACCGAGGCACTCACACAGGTTGTTGAATTGAACTCCAAAAATATTTCGGTCACCCTGGACCTTCTGGGCGAAAATATCACCAGCCTAGAACAAGCCAAAGTTTGTGCACAAGAATACGTCGACATGCTGGAGAAAATTTCCAGCCAAAAACTCAGCTCGCATGTTTCGGTGAAATTGACGATGCTTGGACTCGACATCAACGAAGATGTTTGTTTCGAAAATTTGAAGTCGATACTTGCCAAGGCGGATGCCCTGGGCAACAGGGTCGCTCTCGACATGGAGGGCACCCCTTACACAGAACGCACCCTTCGGATCTATGAAGCAGCGTGCCAACAGTTCAAATCCCCCGAAATTGTCCTGCAGGCGTATCTGCACCGCACCGAAAAAGACATTGAACGTGTGCTGAAAGCCAACGGTCGCCTGCGGCTGTGCAAGGGCGCCTACAAGGAAAAGCCCGAAGTTGCCCTCCAGAAGATGTCGGATATTGTCAAAAACTACCAAAGACTCTCATCGCGCCTGCTGCGTGAAGCCAATCGCGTCTGTCTTGCTTCCCATGACGACGTGATCATCGAATATTGCAAGCAAGAGATCCGTTCTGCCCAGGTTCCAAAGGAGCGCTACGAGTTTCAGATGCTCTATGGCATGCGCTCCAAGACATGGGAAAGCATTGCAAACGATGGCCACAATATGACCGTCTACCTTCCCTATGGTGAACATTGGCAAGCCTACTATTCTCGCCGCCTCGCCGAGCGCAAGGAAAACATCTTCTTCGTCCTCAAAAACCTCTTCAGGGATTGATTCCCAACCTGCAGCGTCAAAAGACCCACCTTTTTCCACTCGGGGATCTGGTACGATTCTCTTGGCTTAACCAGGGGAATCGACATGGAACTCTCGAGTATTCTTGGGCCTGTTTTCGGAATCGTCGCCGTTTTTGGAACCGCAGTCATCAAAGGTCTGCCTTTGAAATCGCTGTGGGGTGGCTCTGCTCTGATGATCGTGGGTTTGGGCACCCTTGCAGCGGTGACGGTCGCGTATCCAATGGCTGACATGATTCATTCATTCAAGTCGTTAGGATTGTTCCTGAAGGGTCCGCAAATAAATGTTGAACAACTGATTGCGGACGTCGAAAGATTGGCTCAGTTGGCAAGAAAAGATGGCTTTCTGGCGCTGGAAAAGGAAGTCGCAAATCTCCAGGACCATTTCCTGGCCAAAGGCATTCAGATGCTGGTCGACAACACCGAGCCGCACGTGATTCAGGAAGTGCTCGAAACAGAAATCGCTCTGCTTTATGAAGAAGAAGAAATCGCGGCAAAGTTTTGGGAAGACGCTGGCGCCTTCTCGCCGACGGTGGGAATCATTGGCGCCGTGTTGGGACTCATGGTGGTGATGGCCAACCTGAGCAACCCGGACGCGATTGGACCTGGAATCGCGACCGCGTTCATTGCAACGATTTATGGTGTGGCGATTGCAAATCTTTTCGCGCTTCCGGCCGGGAAGAAGATCAAGCGCATGTGCCATCACAAAAAGATTGCTCGTGAAATGGCCATGATTGGCGTTCTTGGAATTGCCCAGAGCCACAGCCCCAAGGTTTTGGCTGAACGACTCCGCGGCATGCACGGCGGTCACTGATTTTAGACCGCTGATTCCACCCCTTCGAAAGGCTCATTCATGGCCAAGAAGCAAAAATGCCCAGAATTTGAAAACCATGAACGGTGGCTCGTTGCTTTTGCCGACATGATGACGTTGCTTTTCGCGCTTTTCGTGGTTTTGTACGCCATGGCCAACCTCGACAAATCCAAGGCGAAGAAAGTTGAAATTTCGATTCAAAAAGCCTTTGCCAACGAGTTCGACGACGAAACAATGCCGGAAGGCGTGCCGCGCGGACACGACATGAAAAAGGGGATTTTCCGTTTCAACAAGGGCAACACGAACAGGGATCAAGTGGCAACCCGCACCCGGCGTGAAATGGCTGCGATCATTGCTGCAGACACTGCAAAGGTGGAACGCGAGATTGCAGAGAGACTTTACGGTTCGAAAGACTTTCCCCAGGCGCAGAACCAAAAGCCTGAAGATCGTGTCGTCTTCATCAACAAGGACAACGACGGAATTCGCATCACACTGCTGGCACGAAAATTTTTCAACCCCAACGAAGCGACTCTGACAAACGAAGCGCGGTCAGCACTCGATGGGGTGGCGTTGGCGGTGAAGAACATTGGTCGACAAGTTCGCGTTGAAGGACACACTGACAATCGTCCATTCAATATCAATGGAATGACCAACTGGGAATTGAGTGGTGCGCGCGCGTCGGCAGTGGTGCGCTATTTTATCAACCAGCACAAATACAATCCGAGATCCCTGTACGCAGCCGGTTTTGCAGACACTCAACCTGTGGCTTCGAACGAAACACCCGAAGATCGGAGCATGAACAGGCGGGTCGATATCAAGATTCTATACGATACCCCCACGGACTATGTGCCTTCAGACGAAAGCGCGAAAGGCAGTGAAGCTCCTTCCGAACCCGCACCAAGCGCCCAGCCCACACCGTGATTCCGGCGGGGCCAGGGGTGATGCCCACCGAGATTTGGAACTCGATTCGTGATTAGACCTGGCGATTGCCGTCCTTGGACTTTGGTCTAGTGATCGGGATTGGTTCCGACGTCTGCGTTGACGATTCTCTGCGCTTTTTCGCTGTCGCGGGAATCCCTGTGACCGTGGTGTTTGCATCGACATCTCCGACGACAACGGCTCCGGCACCCACCTTGGCTTCTTCTCCCAAATTGACCGGACCAATAACCGTTGCACCTACCCCAACAACAACTCCACGTTCGAGAGTCGGATGACGACGTCCTTGGCGAAATCTTGAACTTCCGAGAGTGACGTTTTGATAAATCAGGCAATCATCACCAACCACAGCCGTTTCTCCAATCACCGTTCCCATTCCGTGATCGATGACAACCCTCCTGCCAACATGCGCTCCCGGGTGAATTTCCACACCCGTCATGGTTCGCCCAAGTTCAGACAACATTCGGGCAGAAAATTTGGCATCCATTTGCCAAAGTGTATGCGATACCCGGTGCAAAAGAACTGCTTTCACCCCGGGATACAGAAGTAAAATCTCGAGAGATGAGCGAGCTGCGGGATCCTTACCCCGCACTGCTTCAGGAAGTTCCCTGAAGTCGTTCATGATGGCATTTATTCCATCCACCAGAAATCTTGATTTCTGCAGCAACCGCATAAACATCCCTCTCATTCTTTTGAATACCGGCGAGATCGGACTACAATATCGCCCAGCTTGCGAACAAGTCAGCTGCAATAGCTTGCGGCAAACCAAATTCAGGCAGTCCGAGCGTGAAAGAAGAACTCTTTCAAGGTATGTTGTGGTAACGGTTGTTCTCAAGCCCCTTTGCAACAATGATGAAACGTGCGCCTAGGTTTTGACAAAACGGGTGGAACCAAAATGAGCGAAAACAGACAAATCCAAATGAATACCCGAACTCCCTATTCAATTTCGGTTGCTTATATCGCTGCTGCACTAATGCTGTTGCCGGCATGCATGACTTCCAAGCGTGAAGAAGAGCTCAACGCGCAGTTGAAAGCTTTGGAAGTGCGAATGATCGAAATGGAAAAGCAGGTCCAGGTGCGCGACCGTACTTTTGATGTCGTCAAAAACACGACTGAGGAGTCGTCACGCAAAGTGCTGACCGCGAAAAGCGAACTCGACGAGGTCCGCCGACAATTGTCCATGACACAAGGTGCCATCGACGAACTGCGGGTCAAGATGGCGCGGGTTCAGGAAGGTGCAACCAACAGCGGCCTGAATGCGAAGTCGCTTTCCGATGATTCAAGCGTGCTTCGCTTGTCGGAACTTGATGACTGGCAAAACAAGGTCGAAAAAAGGCTCACGAAGGCAGAGCTCCTGGCCAAGGACGCTCACGAGACCACTGGAAAAGAAAAAAAGAACATTGCAATCAAGAATCGTGACGAACTGGCCAAAATGTTGAGTTCTGCTTATTCGCAAAAAGACTATGCCAAAGTGATCCGTTTGGCTTCGGGGGTGATTGGAAATTCAACCTCAGAACCGATGAAGACGCTGGCCATGGAATTCCGGGCCGAGGCACAGTTCCAGCTGAGAAATTATGGCAAAGCAGCACTGGACTTGATGGAAATTATTGAGAAATACCCATCATTTGAAAGAAAACCCCGGGCACTCTTGCTTGCCGGAGACAGCTGCGTGTATCTGAAGCAGCTTCGTGCCGCGAAAGCCCTTTATGCCGAATGCGTTAGACAATTCCCCGACAAGGAGGAATGCAAGGCTTCCAAGGAGCGGTTGGCGCGCCTGGGAGTTTAGGTGATTACAAAGTCGATTTTGGCTCTTGAATCTTCGTGCGATGAAACCTCGGTTTCCATCGTTCAAGGTCGTTTTTCTTCGTCATCTGCCATTGAATCCCCAGCTGCCGTGAAGGTCCTGGCCCATTATGTGGAAAGCCAGACATCCCACCTCGCCTTCGGTGGTGTTGTTCCGGAAGTGGCCGCCAGGGATCACCTTCTCAAAATCACTCCGCTCGCCATGGAATGCATCTCGCGTTCAGGAATCAATCCCCAGGATTTGGACGGGATTGCCGTGACCTCAGGACCGGGTCTGATTGGGGCACTCATGGTGGGCAGTCTTTTTGCGCAGGGATTGTCGCTGGCCCTGAAAAAACCACTTCTTGCGATCAATCACGTTGATGCTCATCTTGCTCCTGCATTGATGTTGAACCGTTTTTCTCCTGAAACTGATCTGCAGCAATGGATCGACATTCCCGCAGTGGAATTTCCTGCCCTCGCACTCACTGTCAGCGGCGGCCACTGTCATTTGAGTTTACTGAAGAGCCCGATCGAGCGAGTGATCCTTGGGCACACCGCCGACGATGCTTGCGGCGAGGCATTCGACAAAGTCGCAAAGCTTCTTGGACTTCCTTATCCCGGTGGTCCTCACCTGGAAAAACTGGCACTCCTTTCGGACAATCATAATCAGCCGTTCAAATTCACCTCGACACTGGCAGACAAAAACAATCGATACGGATTCAGCTACAGCGGCATCAAAACACAAGTGCTTGACGTTGTCCGCAGACAATTGGGTCATCCGCAAGGACGAATTGATGGCTCAACACTGCCACTGGCAACCAAAGCCAACATTGCATCTGCGTTCCAGGAAGCAGCTCTGGGACAACTCGCGGATCGGGTGCAGAATGCATTGCGTGATTTTCCGGATACTCGAACCTTGCTTGTCGCTGGAGGAGTTGCCGCAAATGGCGTGTTTCGCGAAAAAATGAAGGCCTTTGAAAAACTTCGCATCCGCTTCGCTCCGCTGAGTTTGTGCTCAGACAATGCGACCATGATCGGATTGCATGCACTTCTTCCGGGAACCATGTTGGCTTCCAACCATCCTTTTTCTCGTTATTCATACCCCTCCTGAGGAGTCACCATGAAATCAAGCAGACGACTCGCACGTGGAGACGGCTTTGCATTTGAACTCGAAACCAGAAAAAATCTTGGCCAGAACTTTCTGGCCGATTCATCCATCATAGAAAGAATTGTCGCACGTGCGGAGACCCACGCTGAACGCTCGAACCGCCGCTGCATCGAAATTGGACCTGGCTCTGGAGCATTGACCCGCAGACTTCTGGAGAACGGCTGGAAGGTCTACGCAGTTGAAAAGGATGAACGCGCTGTCGAAGGACTCAAAAACAGTCTGGGGCAGGAATTTGCCGGCAATCTGGATGTCACGGGAACGGACGTCCTTCGGGTCGACGTCAGCAAATTTTTATTGGAAAAGCAGGAAAATTCTCCAACCCCTCTTTGTATCGGCAACATTCCCTACTACATCACGAGCGACATTCTCTTCTGGTTTTTGAATCAGCAAAAACACTTTTCTGCTGCCATCATCATGATTCAAAAAGAAGTTGCAGAGCGACTTGCTTCTGCGCCTGGAGCGAAAGACTACGGACGCTTGACTGTCAGGACACAACTGCAGTGCGAAGTGGATCAGGTGCTTGTTGCACCGGCGAGCGCTTTCGTGCCACCACCGAAAGTCGATTCGGCAGTTGTGGAGCTGAAGCCATTGGAATCGCCATTGTTGGCCACAGAAGAGGCAGATGCTTTTGGCAAATTCACGGCCGCCTTGTTCAGCGCGCGTCGAAAAATGTTGCGCAAGACACTTCTGCACATTGCTCATGAGATGTCTGGACAGGCCGTCGAAGTCGAGGCGGCCGCACAATTTGAAAAATTGGCGATGCAGGAACTCGGCATCAGCTTCAACCAACGCCCCGAAGAACTCCCGCCACACATTCTCTTGAAGCTTTTTCGTCAACTCAGGGGATTACGGAAATAAGAAGCGGTTGCACAAATTCGCCACCGTTATCCAACTTGACAATCAAACGGCAATTGTATCGACCGTCGGGCGTTTCTTCACCAACAACCAGGTTCAGGGTACGCCCCTGAACCAGCGAGCCCTTCAAGCTTTCGCTGCCGGATTGAAACTCGATGCTGCGCACAATCCCCGAATTGACAACACCATCAGCCAGAGGAATTTGAACTTTGACACTTCCACCACGCTGTAGAGTCAGGGGTTCAATCGGTCGTGCGAAAACCTGAAGCCTGGAAGAAGCAACTCCGCTTCCTTCATCGCTGCTTGATCTGACCGCCATCAATGCATTTGTGGTTTGAGGTTCCGAATCCGAACGTTGAATGAAATTTTTGTCGACCGACAAGGCAGGGCTCTGCTGACCGCAAGACACCATCACTGCAACAAGCGATGCCAGAACCAGTTTTGAAAAAAGATTTCGCTGTCGTAGGTCTCGAAACAACATTAAACAGCACCTCCACCCACCTCTCTCCTCTTCGGAATGACTTGAGAATTAGTTTAATTTATTCAAAACACCAACCACAGAAACCTTCTTGACCACCGCTCAACTCCCAGTCACAATTGGCAAAAATGCGGAGTGAACGATCATGAAACCAACCCACTTGCCCTTTGCCAATAAGTCGTTTCTCCTGATAGCCCTGCAATTTTGGGCATTTTACCCGAAATTGGCGACTGCCAGTCCGCAAAATCAAGCCCAGGGAAAGCAGGAATCGGCCAAGGTGCAAGCCTCCCAAAAAATCGATTCACCTGTGGAAATCCTTGAAACAAGGAATAAAAAATTCCAATCACTCGAGGCTTTTTCTCGAGTGTTGAATCACCTGGAAACCATGTACGTGGACGAAAAATCGGTTTCCAGTGATGTCCTCATCGAGCGTGCACTGAAGGGGATGGTTTCTTCACTGGACCCCCACACCGCCTACCTCCCGGTGCAGCAACTGAGAGAACTGACAAACGACACCTCCGGAAAGTTTGGTGGCATTGGTGTTGTGCTCTCGCAGCAAAACGGAAAACTGGAGATTATTGAAGTCGTGCCTGACACTCCCGCATCCAAAGCAAAACTACAACCCGGGGATGTGATAGTTGCAGTCGACGGAATCCAAATAAACAAAAACAATATCGAAGATGTGCTCAACAAACTTCGGGGACTACCTGGTTCCAGCGTTCGCCTTGAAATTCAACCGGCTCCCGAAACCGCCGGTGGCAAAACATCACGACCTCCGCTGCGCAATCTTCAACTGGTGCGCGAGATCATCAAAAGCCAGAGCGTCGTGCACCAGAGCTTGTCTCCCGGGTACGTGTACATCAGGGTTGGAGTTTTTCAGGAAGACTCGAGTGAGCAGGTCGACAAGTTCCTGCGCAAATACGAAGCTGAAAACAATGGAAAACTGCGTGGGCTTGTCCTTGATCTGAGAAGCAATCCTGGTGGATTGCTGGATCAGGCTGTGCGGATTGCCGATCTCTTCCTGGATTCGGGAATAATTGTATCCACGGTGGGACGCGATCGTGCACGACAAGAAGTTGAATACGCAAGCAAGCGCCACACACACCCGTATATGCCGCTCGTTGTGTTGGTCAATGAAGCTTCTGCCAGCGCTTCCGAAATTGTTGCGGGTGCACTTCAAGATCACAACAGGGCGCTTGTGGTGGGGATGCCGACCTTTGGAAAAGGGAGTGTCCAGCAGATTATTCCTCTGCCCAACGGTGCAGGACTGAAGATGACGGTCGCCAGGTACTACACGCCCAGTGGTCGCAGTATTCAAGCCAAGGGCATTACACCTGACGTCAATTTACCGGCCAATCCAAGTTCACGCTCAGCATTGAAGACTGCACCCGGAGCGAACACAGATGTCATGAAGGATGAAGATTCACAGTCGACGCCTGCTCCGCGCGGAAGCAGGAAAGAAGTTGATCTGGAAGGTCATATTGAATCCACAGATCTTTCAAATTCACCGTCCAATCTGGGATTTGCATCCGATATTGAGAAGTGGCCGACCAATTTGAAAAACGACTACCAATTGAAAATGGGATACACTTACCTGCGCAGTTGGGCGCGATTTGCGCAGAACTAAAAAACAAACCTGTTCATGCTGCCCACAGCCGACTCACGCACGAATTGAATGCGGTTTGTTATGCTTCGCCTTTGTCCGCAGGTTTTTCCTGGACTTTTGATTCATTTCCATCTGCTGGACGTGGACGCGGAGTCGGACCATCAACTGCAATCGGACGAGGCGCGGCCTGCTCAGGCCGATCGCCTGCGCGAGGCCGTGGACCTTGAGAGTTGTTGTCGCGATTGTCCTGGCGTGGACGAGGACCCTGTGAATTGTTTTCACGATTGTCCTGGCGTGGGCGAGGGGCCTGCGCATTGTTGTCGCGATTGTCCTGGCGTGGCCGAGGACCTTGCGGATTGTTGTCGCGATTGTCCTGCCGTGGACGAGGACCCTGCAGATTGTCCCGGTTTTCAGAACGTGGTCGCTGCTCGCGAGCATCGGAACGTGGACGAGGTCCCTGTGGATTGTTGTCGCGTCCATCTGCACGCGGACGCGGCCCCTGGGCAACGTCCTGACCTTCTGCACGTGGACGGGATTCACGCTGCTCATCCCGACTTTCAACTGCCTTTTGGAGTTCTTGGCCCTGCCGTCTTTCCTGCTTGTTTTTCTTTTCGCCACGATCGCGCTTCTCCAGGCGATCCTTGTGGCGTTGAGCCTTGATCAGCCGCTCCATTTTTTCCGACATGTCGCGTGGTGATCTTTGTTCGCGCGGCGAGCGATAGTTGACATCAGCCAATGGAATTTGCCGGATCGCAACTTGCAGGCCCTGGATTTCAGAATTTTCGTTTTGTTGAGGCCGCCCGAGAACACTCCGTTCGAGCCAGTCCAATTCAATTTTGAGCGTGTCCACAGAACTGTAAGTTGTTTCAAGGACGAGGTCCGCAGCAGAGTAGCCGGCCTCCCTTTCAAGAAGAAGTTTTTGCAGCCGCTCGTTCAATTGTTCCTTGGACTCGCAATCAGCCAACAGCGGACGCAAGGAACGCTCTGGCCAGAGTCGTTCAACAATCACGTTGAGAGGTGCCGTGAGAAGAACAATACAACCCAGTTCCCGTGCAAGAGCCATTGACCTCTGACTGGCAAGCGTTCCGCCACCCAATGCGATTGTGCAGCGTTGCCTTTTGAGAAGACGCTCCAAGCATTCAGCCTCGAGTTCCCGGAATCGCTGCTCTCCATCCTGCTCAAAAATATCCCGAATCGGTTTTCCCGCGAGGCGCTCGACGTATTTGTCCAGCTCGACAAATTCGGTGCGCGACATTTGTGCATAACTCTTGGCGAAAGTGGATTTTCCTACACCGGGCAGTCCGGCGACCAAAATATTTCTAAACCTTCGCTGCCCAGCCGCGATCATCCCAGGTCCTTTCGATTGCCTCCTTAAAAAGGGGCTGTTAGAACTTCTATCTGTTTCCACAGTTCTTTTCCAGCATGAGGTCACGGAAGATGCCCGCGGCAGACAACAAACGCATTGCACTTGATTGGACCAAAGCCCACGATGTTGTTCCACTGGAACGAAATCTCAACGATCTGATGCCCCAGCTGGTTGCTGCAAAGCGCTCCCTGGCAGGGGGAAACGGAAAAGGTTCAGACTTCATGGGTTGGGTCCATTGGGTTGAAGAACAAGCCCCAAAACTCATCAATGACGTTAAAACTCTAGCCGAGCGAATCGCTTCCCACTCGGATGCGCTCGTGGTGATTGGCATCGGTGGCAGTCTGCTAGGAACAAAGGCCGTTTATGAGGCTTTGAGCCACAGTTTCGCCTTGGCAAATCCTAGCCAATTTCAGCGCAGACCTGTCCTGCTTTGGGCTGGTCATCATGTGGCAACGGACGAGCTCAGTGAACTGCTTGACCTGCTCGATCAGTTTTCACCCAGCCTGCTGGTGGTCTCCAAGTCTGGCACAACCACGGAACCCGCGCTTGCGTTCCGCGTCTTGAAACAATATCTCGATGACCGGTTCGGTGCGCGTGAGGCCTCTGCAAGAATCTATTCGATTACCGATCCCGAGAGTGGAACGCTGCTCAAGCTTTCAAAGACCCACAACTATCCAACCATGAACATTCCGCGCAACATCGGCGGACGCTACTCCATTTTCACGGCTGTCGGATTGCTCCCATTGGCGACGGCGGGAATCGACGTTGCAGAATTCGTTGAAGGAGCGCGACAAGCCCGCTCCGACACCATCAGCGAAAAAAACGAAGCTCTCGAAACGAACCCCGCGCTTTGCTACGCTGCCATTCGAAATGCACTTTACAAAGAGGGTTATAAAATTGAGGCCCTCTGTCATTGGACACCCAAACTGCGATCTATTGGCGAGTGGTGGAAACAACTTTTCGGCGAGAGTGATGGAAAAGGAAACACAGGCCTGTTTCCAGCGAGCGCTCAGTTCACGACCGATCTCCACTCGATGGGACAATACTTTCAGGAAGGTGAACGTCACTTGTTCGCAACCCACTTGAGGGTTTTGGATGAGTCCTCAATGAGCCGTGGAGCCCAGAAGCGCAAGGTCAGAATTCCTCAAGCCGGACTGGCAGATGGATTCGACTACCTCACAGGACAAAATCTTGAGCAGGTCCAACACGAGGCGATCCTCGGAACCAGCCTCGCACACGCGGATGGCGGCGTTCCGACACTCATCTGGGACATCCCCGAGTTGTCTGCGTTCTGGTTGGGATATTGGCTATACATCAACATGTTTGCTTGTGGAGCCGGCGGCCTGGCCCGCGGTGTGAACCCGTTTGATCAACCCGGAGTTGAGGCCTACAAAACAAACATGTTCGCGCTGCTTGGAAAACCAGACATGGCGGAACAGACGGTTCAAATCAGGGCTAGGCTTGAACGCGGCCAACGCTTGCGAAGTCTTGGACATACTCAGAACAGATAACCAAACGCCTCGATGGTCTGGAGATACACGATGAAATGCAGCAGAGCGCTGCGCGCACTGGTGATTTTGACCAGCACGATGACGAGCATTCCGGTTTT
>JBMSQQ010000068.1:0-17945 GCA_049423385.1 Silvanigrellaceae bacterium
GTACGTTTCTTTGGCACTGCCATGATACAACCTCAATCTCGATTTGGGGGCGTCTTTCGCGGGAAACCATTATACGCCCGACGCGCCCGGGCTTTGTTGAGCTAGCGGTAGATAGACGAAGAGAAAAGAGGTGTCAACCACTTCCTCGGACAAGGAATTACCTGACGTTAAGCTGGAGGGTGACATCCGCTCCGTTTCGCCTGACCTTGACGGTGACTTCGTTCGCTTCCCGAAGGCCATTGAGGGTTTGGATGGCTTTGGCCACATTTGTGAGCTCGCTCCCATTGAGCTCCTGGACCTCGTCGCCCTCTTGCAGGCCAAGCTTGTGGAATATCGAGTTTTGGTCGAACTGGAAAATGCGGAAGCCTGTGATGACGCCCTTGCCGTCGACAACCGGTTCGCTGGATGCCTGCATCAGGATATTCGGCAATTCGTCTTTCAGGAGCCGGTCCCTGTATCGGGAGTCGACGTCGATCTTTGTTCCAACCCTCTGAAAGCCATCTTCCACATAGCGGTCGGCCGTGGATTCCAGCACTTTCACGACCCGGGCTGGCTTGATGGCCGCCATGCCACCGAGTTTGTTGGAAATGAGGGTCATCTGCCCATCGTTTTCGAGGACCAGCATTTGAGTCCTGTCGACGCTCAGCAAGGTTCCCAGATTGTAAAGATCTTCACCTGTTTTGAACGCCTTGACCTCGGAGGTGTCCCGATTTTTGACCAGGGCAACACCACCGCGGGCACTGACGATCGCGCCCACGAGCTGAAGGCTCTTGCTCGCTTTACCGGTTGCAAAAACCGAATTGTTGCAAAGCATGGCCAACGTGCAACCCAAAACCATCAGGGCACGGCTCAATGACTCGCGTCCAATTCGTTCGCACGCTCGCTGACTCATCAGCTTCATTGTTCTCCTCGCGCTGTTGGTCCATGACCACACACGCCACTTCCAAGAATACTAAGGGAAAGCCCAGATCTGCCCAAGGGGGCTGGCGTGGAATTGACTCATCGCGGCATACCAGACTTTTGCGCGACATGACTCTTGAATTTCTGGCATAATTGAGGGAGCCACATGGGCCAGGGGTCAGGGGGGCATCATGATATCAGCGTCCAGAGAGGCTTCGTGGGTGGAGCTCAGCGCGGCTGCACTGCGCAACAACGTTGGGATTTTCAGAAGTCTGCTGAATGCTGAAAAAAATGACAATTCGCAAGGTTTGCCTCCTCGGTTGGGAGTTGTGCTCAAGGCCAATGGATATGGTCACGGGTTGTTGGAGGTCTTGTCTGTCGTTCATCCCCTGGTCGATATCATTCACCTGATTTCTCCCGCCGATGCCATTGAAATTCGCAAACTCGAAAAGCGCAACGGTTGGCCCCGGGTCAGAATTCTTGTTTTGGGAGCAACCGCCCCCGACGAATATGTGCAGCTGGCTCAAAACGATGTCGAAGTCACCCTTGGTGACCACAACGTCCTGGCGGCAGACTCCGCATTGAAATCCGCCGGCCAGAAGGCAGTGGCCCACGTACATGTTGAAACGGGCCTTTCCCGGGAGGGATTTTTCCCAAAGGAGATCGAATCAAGGCTGGCATTCCTGAAGGATTCAGATTCCCCTTTCGACATCAGGGGAGCCTTGTCGCACTTCGCCAACACCGAGGACGTCACGGAACAGCAATATGCAGTTGCCCAGCTGGAGCAGTTTGATGATGGAGTCGAGGCCCTGGGACGACTCTTGGGTCGACAGTCCGGGCAGCTGGAACGGCATATTGCGGCAAGTGCTGCAACGCTCGTGTTGCCGGATGCCCGCTGCGATTCGGTCAGGGTGGGGATTGCGCTTTATGGTTTTTGGCCTTCTGCAGAAACCCGACTTTCGGCGCGTATCGTGTTGCCGGAGTTGCCCAAGCTGAAACCCGTTCTCAGCTGGAAATGTCGCTCACAAATCGTGAAGCGGCTTGAGGCTGGAGCGTACGTTGGTTACGGATGCACCTTCCGCTGTGAGCGTGACACGACGATCGCGGTGTTTCCAGTTGGTTATTACGACGGCTATCCGAGGCTTTTGTCCGGCAGGGCGCATGTGCTGGTTGATGGGCACAGGGCTCCGGTTCTTGGCCGGGTCATGATGAATCACATCGTTGTTGACGTGACCGGAATCGCGGGTGATGACAGGCCGGTTGTCGCAACCCTGTTGGGAAGTGACGGCAAGGAAACTGTCACCGCCGAGATGCTGGCCGGGTGGGCCCAGACGATCCATTATGAGATCGTCACTCGCATCGGTGCTCATTTGCAGAGAATTGTTAGAGACGAATGAAGCTCACTGATTTTCGATACGAATACCCGGAGGAGCTTGTCGCCCAAACACCTCTTCCCGAGCGGGACAGATCGCGGCTTCTGGTTTGGGATGGCAGAACGGGTCGAGAGAAGGATTCCGTTTTTCTGCGCGTCGCCGAAGAGCTTCGATCTGCGTTTTCAGAAGGCGGCAAGCCGCCTGTTTTGTTGTTGGTCAATGATTCCAAGGTTTATCCTGCACGGATTCGGATTCGAAAACAGTCGGGTGCGCGTGGTGAAGTTTTGGTTTTGTCGCCCCAGCGTCAATCCGATATTTCCTGTCTGCTCAGGCCTGTAAAAAAGTTGAAGGTGGGCGACGTGTTGCTCTGCGAGAGCAGTGGTCGTCCTGTGTTCGCGGTGAAGAGCCTGAATCCTCCGCTGGTCGACAATATCTCGGGGGTATCTGTTCAGGAATTGATGGATGAGCAGGGGGAAATGCCTCTGCCACCCTATATCGTGCGTGATCCTGTGCGGATAAATGACCCGTCTGTTTCTGCTCTGGACAGGCTCAGGTACCAGACGGTTTATGCGCGAAAAGTCGGAAGCTCGGCGGCTCCCACGGCAGGACTGCATTTCACAAGCGGCGTGCTTGAGGATTGCGAGGCGCAGCAAATTTCTGTGCATGGTGTGACACTGCATGTCGGCCTGGGGACGTTTCAACCGGTGAACGTTGAAAACGTTGATGATCATGAAATGCATTTTGAGCATTGCTCTGTGCCGAATTCAACCATGAAGAAAATCATTGAGCACGTCGAAAATCGCTGGCCCATCGTGTTTGTCGGGACGACTTCTTTCCGGGCGGTGGAGTCGGTCCTTTTGAGTGCCATTGGTTGGAGTTTGAAGGATGCATGCCAACGTCCGGGTGAAAATCTGCTGAGCATGCTGGAAAGCGGAAGACTGGCAAAAGAACGGTTGATGGATATTGCCGATGAGTGGATTCAGACTGATTTGTTTATCCGTCCCTTGAGCCTCGCTTCAGTTTATCGTCCAATGTGCGGAGACGGAATCATCACCAATTTTCATCAGCCCGAGAGCACTTTGGTGATGCTTATTTCTGCTTTTCTTGGTTATGGAAATTGGAAAAAACTTTACACGCACGCCGTTGCTTCGCGATATCGCCTGTTCAGCTACGGCGATTCCAGCTTGTTGATTTTTCCTGGAGCACCCTGATGTCTTTGCCCCAAAGATCGATTCTTCAATTCGAGCTTCTTCGTCATCATTCCTTTGAAGATTTGGCAGGAGAAAACTTGTCGAAATTCGACAATCCGGTGATGAAAGGTTCTTGGCTGCATGATGAACGTGAGAGCCTGATCCAGAAAGGTGTTCTGCAAAACCAGGATATTCCATTGTTTTCGCAGGTGGGTCCTCGCCGTGGAAGAATGACGTTTGGGGATGTTGCCGTCGATACTCCAACCTTCATGCCGGTGGGAACGGCAGGTGCAGTGAAGAGTCTGGAATCTTCGGATGTGCATTCCATCGGATTCAATCTGATTCTTGGAAACACGTACCACCTGTTTTTGCGACCAGGCAGCGACACACTCTCGCAATTTGGTGGTTTGCACAGGTTCATGAATTGGCCGGGTGTGCTTCTGACCGACAGTGGTGGTTTTCAGGTCATGAGCCTGGCAAAGATCCGCAAGCTCACGGAAGAGGGAGTGACCTTCGCAAACCACATCAATGGTTCGAAGGTGAATCTGACTCCGGAATCGGTTGTCGGCATCCAGGATGACATCGATTCCGACATCCAAATGGTTCTTGATGAGTGTACGCCCTATCCAGCAGATTTTGAGGTGGCCAAGGCCAGCATGGAACGATCGATGCGTTGGGCAAAACGTGCTCGTTCAGCCAGGAGCGCAAGGACACGAGCTCAATTCGGAATTGTTCAAGGTGGCATGTATACCGATCTTCGCGCCCGTAGTGCCCGTGAATTGAGGGATATTGGCTTTGAAGGTTATGCGGTTGGTGGACTTTCGGTTGGTGAACCAAAGGAAGAGCTCCGGCGTGTGCTTGCTGGCACCACGGCTTTTTTGCCGCACGAAAAGCCCCGTTACCTGATGGGAGTCGGGACGCCCGACGACTTGTTTGATGGTGTCCTTTTGGGAATTGACATGTTTGATTGCGTTTTGCCCACCCGAAACGCGCGCAATGGCTCTGTGTTCGTGCGCACCAGCGCAGAACCCACAGGCAAGATTCACATCAAAAATGCTGTACACAGGAATTCGGAGGTCCCGTTGGATCCGGATTGTTCTTGCACAACGTGCAGGAAATATTCCCGGGCCTACCTCAGGCATTTGTTTGTTGCCCAGGAACTCACGGTCTATCGATTGCTGACAATTCACAGCCTGCAATTTTTGCATGACATGATGTCTGACATGCGCGCGGTTCTCGATCTCCCTTCACCTGCTCAAGAACTCCTGCTTTTGCGGCAGCGTTACGTGGGAAACCCGACGCGGTAAATCCTTCCCCGAACTTCTCTGTTGAGTTGTCCGAAACCATCGAGTGCATGAACACGTGTGTCGGGGTTTTGCATTGATGAGTGGTATTTGGAACAAAGGTCAACAACCATGGCGATTGCCTGATTCTGCCGAGAAGGCGGAAGGCAAGCCGTTGGCCAATGCATCCGATGCCAACAAGGACGATGAACAACCGACGTTTGAAATTGATTTTTCCCCATCTGCGCCAGCGTTCGATGGTGCTTCCGTCGCTGGTATCACGCAGAGTGCTCCTGAACAGCAAGACAGTCTTGGTAGCCTTGAAATTGGATCACCCGGGCAATTCAGTAGTTTGCAGCATGATCACGGGGTTCGGCTCGCAGTTGAATCAGCGGATGCAAAATCAAACCCGGAACTCCCACCTCAGCCAGCCATTGTCATGGTTGATGAGCCACTTCCTGAGTCTCTGTCTGGCGGCGCTGCGATGCAGGATCTCTTTGTGGAAGAGGTTCTCAAGGGGGCTCAGGGGATTGGATCAAGCAGCTCTGCGCTGACAATGACTGATGATCAATCAACCATGATTTCATCGGCAGGCGTTGTTGGTTCGACGGGCTTCGAAATTGGTTCCGATAAGACTCTTCAAATTTCGAAATCAAGTATTGCGGGTGACGATAAAACCCAGATCACCCAGGAGACCTTGCGTGAACAGACTGGTTCATCTGGTCTGGGAGACAACGACAAGACTATTGCAAGTCTTCAGCCTCAATCTTCCACCCTTGGGAGCGTTGGGCAGGAAATATCGCTTGCGGTGGACTTCGGAGGAGGTGGCGTTCATCCGGCTCCCCCTGCACCTCCACCTTCGCCTGGATTTGTTCCCGAGCCTCCTCCCGCATTGCAGACCATGGGAAGTGCACCTGGACAGGCGTCTTTTTCGCTGGAGGGTTCTCCAACGGCGGCAAAATCAACGGATGCCGAAAACACCAAGACGAAGGCAGGAGCTTCCGCTGCAAAGGATTCGTCCGCGAAGGCCGACAAAACCAAGGTGGGTGCAGCAGGAAAAGACAAGCCGGCGACAATCAAGAAGCCTGCTGCAGGACAAGGACAAAAGGCCAAGGATGGTGCGACCAACGTCAAACCGGTGGGTGGCGACAAGAACAACATTGCTGCATTGAGTCAGACCACAAACGCAGTCGCTCCCGGGCCAATCAAGGGCATCAGCAAGGAAGCGAGAATTTTTCTCGGATTTTTCATTCCTGCAGTTTTGGTTTTCGTTTTTGCTGTTTTTAAAAAGCTCAACAGGGAGTCTGTGGGCCAGCAGATGGCAACCGAAATCGTTGCTCCACCCAAAACCCAAAATTCGACGCCAATCGCAAAACCAACTGCAACAGCATCAAAAAATGATGCAAAAAACAACGTTGCTGCCTCAGCAAAACCGGGCAAGGTCGTCAAAGACAACAATAGCGCGGATTCGGAATCGGACGAAGAAGGCGAGGACAGCGATTCCGAAGACAACAACGAAATTGAACTTGAACACATCCTGACCCGACCCGTTTCGCGATACAGCGAAACCAACAAGCAATTGGTTCCGCTTCTTGAGATTTCTGCTGCTCTGGACCGGGTTCAGCCGCGTCGGGTGTTGACTTTGATGCGTGGCCTGCCAGCAGGGTTTGGCACCACTGACGCAGTTCAGAAGGTCGCGTTGCGCGAAGTCACTGCCCGCTATTACATGCAGGTTGGTGCTTATCAAAAAGCCGTCATTTTGTTTCGCCAGATTTGTTCCGATCCGGCCAAGCAAAGCGATCTTGAAGTTTGCCTGCATGCGGCCCGTGCCGCCGCGGTTGTGGGTTTGAACGATGAGGCAAAAGAGATCGTTTCAGGGTTGCAGGTCCGCCTGATTGGTCAAAACAATCAATGGAAGGAATGGGTTCGACTCATCGAGAATGCTGTTGCACTTTCCAGTCCAAGTGTTGAAGCATTCGTGAAGTTCAGCGACGATATTTCCGACAAGGGACCATTTCTGACAACGGAATGGAATATACAATTGTCGACCTTGTTTGCCCGTTCCTTGCTTCTTGCTCCCGAAAGTGTCCGCAACGCTTACCTGAAAAGCGTCATGTCAACCCGCAAAAAGAACATCGAAGTGAGACTGGCACCGGACAAGTTTGGCCAGGATATTGGTTCATACATGATGCCTGCATTCATCAACTTGATGCTGAGGCACTATGAATATCAGCAATTGAATATCTTGGGCGACGAGCCGGAAATGGACTCCGAATTGGGAGTTGTGGCTTGGGTCTTCAATGTGATTGCCCAATCGAAGTCGAATGAACCGCGTGAGACTCGAGCACGTCTGGCACCATTGTTTGCAGAGCGAGGGTTCTCGGCATTGGCTCGTCTGATTGAAGGACAACTTGCCGCCCAGGCAGGGGATTACGTGGGCGCTCACGCAATGATTATTGAGCAGATTGGTCCGACGTTGACACAGGACAGCAAGAATCTGCCGGCCAGAACGTCCATATTGCAGACCCGAGAATTCATCAGCGCGACCCAGCGTCTGAGCAGGATGCCGTTTTTGTTCGTCGAGTGGCTGTTCCTTGGAGTCAAGGTGTCTGCCGGGTTGAATGACAAAGAGTCACTCAAAACCTATCTCGTCGCCCTCGAGGACGCGCGTCGGCGTTTCCCCGAACTGGCCCGTGAAATACAGTATTGGTTCATGATTTCGCGAGCGAATCGTGTTTTGGGATTCAGTGAGGGCGTGGAGAGGGCTGTGAACGAGGCCGCAAAATTGGTTTCCACGCCTCATGAATCGGGGTTTGTGGCAGGGGACCGGGTCTGGTTGCTGATGAAACGTGGACAAAAGAAAGAAGCAAAGGTCTTGATGCGGAAATTGCTCGTGGAGTTTCCGCATCATGCAAGGCTACTCGAACTGGCTGCTGAATTTTCAGCATCGTGGGGTGAGGAACCTTCAGCATATCTGAGGCTTGAGGCGGAGATTCCACTCAAATACCAAACCCGTGGCCGTGACAGCGTTCTGTTGTCCTTTTTTACGCTCCGAAAATTGCTGAGTAATTTCTGATGGTCTCAGGTTTTTTGAAAATCATCTTAAGTCCTGATCAAGGGTGCCGAAGCATGCCTAGAGGGGCTCGAGGGCTCCGTCCGGATACTCGGGAGGCTTTATGATTCGTGCCTTTGCTCCTGCTTTGGGTGTTTTTAGGGGTCGTGGAGAAATGAAGGATGGAACTGAGTTGGTTTGTACCTTCTCGGGTCAGGAGGTGATTCCTGGGGTTTGCTATGGACTTCGCCTTGAGGTTGCTTCAACAGATTCGAATGACACGCTCATGGACGTCTATTTCGTGTTGTCCCAGGACTCGGGTGAGCACCTGGAAATCCAGTATTTTGATGGTCGTGAACATCTGCACACGATGCATTCGGTGAGCGCTCCGATGCTGTCGAATCATCCCGATGGTCGCGTTTTCAGCTTTGAAGGCAATCGTCCGAACGGAACGCTCATCCGGTTCCATTTCGACCTCGTTTCTGCCGAGCGCATCGACATTTCCATGGATTCAAATTCGGCTCGCGACAGTCACATTGAAGAGCGTTGTTCGATGAAGTTGGAACGGGTTCACCAAGGCTTCATTTCTGGCTCAAACGCTGCCTGAGTCCTTTGCGCTCTTCGATAACCCCGTGGCCGGTCTGATTGGGCAGCAGAACCGCTCCCGGCCGCAAAAGGGTTCCAGGGTTTGTGACTGCATTACAGCCTGTTTGGGCGCGGTTTCCAAAAACCGCGCCAAATTTTTTAAGGCCGGTTGCGACTGTCGCTTCTTCGAGCCTCACCGGAACCTGTCCGTGGTCGAGGCGAAGGTTGGCGCATTTCGTGCCTGCACCGAGATTGCAATCAATGCCAAGAACGCTGTCGCCCACGTAAGCAAAATGTGCGGCTTTTGCATCATTGAGCAAGAGGCATCCCTTGAGCTCGCTCGTGTGTCCAACGACAGCTCCCTTGCAGACGTAAACCTGTCCACGAATGTAAGCTCCGTGGCGCACCACGGCCCCGGATTCGATGTAGGTTGGTCCACTGATGAATGCACCTGCTTCGACTACGGCTCCCTCTTCCACAACAATGCTTTCGATGTTTTCAAGAAAAGCATTTTTGCTGATTTTGCCGCGCAATCTTTGATCTGCAGGTTGTTTTTCAACTTGTTCAGCAACGAATTTTGCAAGCGTGCCACCCAAAAGCTCCCACGGATGCTTTCTGGATTTGAGAAATTCCAAAACGTCGGCGCGCAGGCAGTGTGAAACTGGCTCATTCAATTGAAAAAGAGCTTCGTTTGTGCAGTCGACAACAGTGGCTTTTGTGCTCATGAGAACTCCAGGGAAAAAGGCGAAAGAGTCAGGGTGTCAGGTTACCCGCGTTCATTCGACCCGGCAAATAGTCCTCAATGATGGGCAAAAACTTCCGATTCACCAAAGACATGTGGAAGAGGAGAAACAAGGATGTTCGACAAAAATCATTTCAAGGAAGCGTTCAGAAGCTGGGTGCAGCACAATCCGATGGCGAGTGAGCGGGAGGCTCTCTCGTTTTGTCAGGAAAATATCCCGGCAAGCTGCATCGTGAGTCATTACTGGCTCATTGAGCAAAGCATCCAGTGGTTCAAATGGGTGCATCAAACACGTGCGATAGACGATCCTTTTTTCGAACCGGTTGAGGCCCAGGAGGCCCGCAAGCACGTGTGTTGATGGGAGAGCCTGCTCCTCAGGCACTCATCAATGAAATACGTCCCCGTGCATTGCTGTGGTCGACAAAATATTTTTGCGCCCGGGTGTCGAACCTGGTTGTGTCGAGCCAGCGGTTTGTCCAGCAATGTGAAAATGCTCTCTGGATGTGGTGGAATGCCAACGATTCAGCATTGCGATAGAGTTCCTCTTTTCCATCCTTGAACGATCTGTTTTCAAAAAGAGCGTCACAGATTTCGCGGCAGTTCTCGAAGCGGACGTCCATTCTGAGTGCAGGAAAAAAGTCGTTCCAATGCATGAAACATAAAAATCGATCTATTTCCGCGAGTGTTTCAAGTTCGAGCGACGAGATGGATGCTTCAATTTCTGCAGCGTGAATGTAGTGAAAGAGATGACTGATTTCTTCGCAAACCACCGACAGTGATTGAGGTGCAAGTGCTGCAGATGTCGAAATTGTTTTCTTCAGTCGGTGGGGAATTTCCACAGAAACGAATGCAGAGTCTTTTTCCGATGTTTCGTCAATCAACAGTCGTGGGTTCTCGTGATTTGCCACGACGACAAAATCGAGAGGCTCAAGGTGGGGTGCACGCTCGTAGTAGCGGTGGAGAAATTTCCACATCGAGAGAACCGTGATTTCAAATCGGCTCTCATTCATTGCACCGCCTTTTTGGAAACACGGACGGGATTGATCCCACGCTTGTTCAAATCTTTTGCAAGCTTTCTGCTGGTTGTCGACAGCCATGCATCGTACAAGGAAAGGGTCGAGCGTTGGGATTCGAGTCCCGATGTGCTTTCCGAAACGTCGGTTATAATGTCCACCGCAGTTCCAAATGAAGAAGCCATCTCGCCATAAATTTCGCTCATGGCAGCTTCCGATGCCGTGCGTTTGCGCATCAGGCTTGAGAGTTGCCCATAAGCTCCTTCACCCATCATGACGTAATAGCTGATGTCGAAGCATTTGTTGTTGAAGTATTCCTGAAAAAATCCGGAAAAGTAGAGAGCCGTGTCGGCCAGTTTCTTGTAGAGGAAAATCTGCTCTCCCGAAGGACTCTCGAGAGCCTTTTTAAGCATCAGGGCCAAACACTCGTCGGTCAATTTGCCTTCGTCGACGCGCACGTAGTCGCACAACAGATTGACGATGTAGAACTCGACGTTTTCGCTGAGCATGATGCCCTGTCGAGACTGGGCTTCCTGAACCTTTTCGTGGAAAAAGGCCTGAGGGCTCAGGTCTGTGGTCCAAATCGATGCCGATTCCGGTGTCGAGCTGCCCAAGCAGTGGTCCTCCTCATCCGTAGAACGAGTGGCCTGCTGTGTAAGCCCCCGTTCTTCTTCAGTATCGGATATTTTGACTGATTGGCCAGTTCAAAAACGGCCCGGAGTCAAAAATCCCTCGGAGCCTGTATCGGAATTCCCTGAAATGGCTTGAATCAAGGGCGACTGATGCCCTCGAGCTTGAGTCTGACAACGCGTGAACCCAGGAGCGTCCCGTCGCTTCGGCGATTGACAAACTTCAGTGCACGAACCTGATTTCCGTTCAATCCAGTCCTGCGAATCTCGTGGGTAAAGTCGAATCTGCGCTGGCGCGGGTCAAGATCGCGCTTGAGCACCAGCTCCCAGCTGCTTGCGTCTCCCCGGGGTTCCTGTGTGTCCTGGTAAATCTGGATTTGTCCGCTCTCCGAATCTGGATAAACAACTCCGTCAATCACGGTTCCGGCGATCGTTTGACCGGAAGTGGGTTGTTCGATTTTGATCTGGCTGATTTGTTTTGGAAGGCTCTCGCTCAGCAGGAGTTCCCTGAACAATTCGCTGTCCCAGTTGGCGCTCAACGCAAACGCGGGGCGTGGCGAATTGTCGTCGATGAGTCCCAAAACCTCGATGACCGATTGCCGAAGAAATTCGCGCTGGACAGTGTTTGGACTGTCGGTGGGAACGTCCTGAGTGAGGCGTCCGGCAGCGCGTCGAACAAAGCTTCGCAGCGAGACGTAATCTTCCCAGTCAAAGAGGTCCTGACGCATGCTTTCTCGAGTTGTTCCGGTGACACCCGAGACCATCAAAGTCACTGTGTCTTTCTGCACTTCGTCTTGCCACAGAAGTTCGTGCTTGGGGTCATGGAATTGAACGGTTTCGCGGATTCCATTGAGTCCCCGATAAGAAAGAAAATGCGCGCCGAGGCTGGACGTTTGTCGAAGCGCTTCGAAGCATCGGAGTGCCGACGATGGACACAGCCTGACAACAAGTTTGGGTGTTTTGCCGGTCGAACGAAAGCTGCCGGAGCGAACTTTTGAGTTTCCTTCAATGGCGATGTCTGCAAGTCCATCGCTTTGCCAGCGGAAACCGTTCAGCAGTCTCAATTGTCCTGGATCGAGTTGACGAAGGTCGATCTTTTCTTCGTCGCTCGCCGGTGGAAGCGTGTAGGACTCCTTGTCGTTCAGTGCCGCGTGGAAACCGTTGTTGTTGGCTTCCAGGAGATCCATCAACACGAGCCTGATCTGCAGGGAGCGCAGATTGGGATCCGTCTCGAAGTTTCCAACCAATGCTTCTGCAATCAGCGCAAGCCAGTCAAAGTCGTTGGAGGGTTGGCGTTTTTCAGCCCGGTCGCGGATTTCGTTGACCAATACACTCATCTGCTCTCGAAAACTTGCCTGGCCCAGGGCAGGCGAAGCGCGCAGATCGAGCCCCACGGAGCCGGTGCGACCCGATTCGCTCAGCCATTGCTGCGCCTTTTGACCATCGCTGAGGCCGAAGTAGCCCGCAACGAAGCCGGTTGCCATCATGTGTCTTTCCTTGAAACCCGCCTCGCCAGCGAGGCGAAGAACCGACCCTATGCGTGGGCCATACACTTGTTCAGTGGACAATGTTGGCTCGGTTGTCTCGCTTCGACACGCCGAAAAATGTAGGCAGGCAAGTGCCGTGAATCCCAGAACCGTGTGCGGAATAGCCCGAATTTTCATGACATCTTCCCTTTCTCTGCCAGCTGTTGGTCTCATTCTAGCCGGTTCTTGCGGGAAAATCTGAGGTTCGACGAGCCGAGGTTTTGACTCGCGGGGGTTTGACCGGTCAAGGCCGGCCAATTCGACAAGAAATGGTTGACGTTGCAGCGCTTTATCAATAGTCATCGGTATCTCTGACAGGAGACGCCAAACGTGGAAAAGACGGGTCGACCAGCCACCCTCGAGGATACCCCCGAGAGGGCGGCGGCACGAAAGCAAAGTCACATCGATATTTGCGCCAACGCGCAGGTTGAATCCGTCGTTCAACGTCCGGGTGGATGGTTTCTGGCTCCCGAGGCCCTTCCTGATTTTTCGCCTCAAGAAATCGAAACATCGCAATCGTTCCTTGGCCGCAAATTTTCGCTTCCGGTTCTCGTGACGGGGATGACAGGCGGAGTCCGCGAAGGCCAGAGGATCAATGAGATACTCGCATGCGCCGCAGAGCGCTGGAACATTCCAATGGGGCTTGGTTCCCAGAAGCTCATGCTGAAAGACCCCTCCTGCAAAAAGTTGTTCGATGTCCGTGCGGCTGCGCCCGGAGTTTTTCTGATCGGGAATTTGGGTGCCGTCAGTTTCAATTATGGCATTCGTGTCGAAGACGTTGTGCGTATGGTCGACGAATTGCAACTCAATGCCTTTGCGCTTCATGTGAATTCCCTCCAGGAACAGGTGCAACCCGAAGGCGAGAGGAATTTCGGCGGATTGCTTGAACATGTGGAGAACCTGGTGCGAGCCCTTCCTGTGCCTGTGATGGTCAAGGAAGTTGGTTCAGGCATGACGGCAAGCACGTGCCGGCGCATTTTGGCAACAGGTGTGAAGGCGGTTGATGTGGGCGGTCACGGCGGCACAAGCTGGGGTGTCATCGAAGGAATGCGCGGCAATTCCATGGAGACACGACTTGGGGAATTGTTTCGCAATTGGGGGCTTTCCACCGAAGAGTCGATCATCGAGTGCCACCCTGTTGCAAGCGCTTTTGGACTTGCGCCGGCGCGACAGTTGGTTGCGACGGGCGGAGTGCGTGACGGTTTGCAGGTTGCAATCTTGACCGCTTTGGGCGCAGCAATGTGCGGAGTTGGACTTCCATTTTTCAGGTCGGTTGTGAATCCGCCATCTGGGATGACTTCCGATGAATCCCTGGACGAAGAAATTGGTTTCTTCGCCCGTTCACTTGAAATTGCGATGTATTGTTCGGGCTCACGCACACTCCAGTGTTTGCCCGCACGTTTGAGAAAAAGGAGTTGAAATGACGACGACCGACGTGCATGTCGTGATGAATAAAAGCAATCTGACCGGAGACACCGTGGAAAATACTTTTGGGGGTTCCGAAGGGTATGCTGGCTCTCGCCAGACACTTCCACGTTCGAGTCGCATCACCGGTTTTGCGCAGATGAGTCCAACACAACGACTCGATGCCTTGGTCGAACGGGGTTTCATGTCAGATGAACAGGCGGCTGTGTTTTGCTCGCCCGTTCAGGTCAACGACGAGTTGGCGGACAACTTTATTGAAAATTGCGTCGGAAGTTTTTCACTCCCGTTGGGGATTGCCTCCAATTTCCTGATTGATGGTCGCGAAATGTTGATACCCATGGCTGTTGAGGAATCCAGTGTTGTTGCCGCTGCAAGTCATGGTGCAAAATTGGCCCGTACCCGTGGTGGTTTTTCCACGACTCCGACAAGAACGATTGCGACGAGCCAGATTCAATTCACGGTTGCAGCGCAGGATGCGGCTTCGGTTCCTGTTTGGTTCGAACGTGTTCGTGCAGAGATTCTCGAGCGTGCCAACAATTGTCATCCCCGCTTGCTGTCGCGCGGTGGTGGTGCAACAGGTGTTGAACTGAGAGTGCTGCCGAAACCGGGAATGTTCGTCATCCACGTTCATGTTGATACGCGGGAAGCCATGGGGGCGAACATCGTCAACACTGTTGCGGAAGACATCGGTCGTTGGCTTCCGGGCGCGTTGCCATGCACCGTCGGACTCAAGATCTTGACCAACCTGACCATCCAGCGACTGACCCGTGTCCGCTGCGAGGTAGACCCAAAGGCTCTGGAAATGTGCGGATTCAGCGGAGCCCAGGCTGTTGAGCGGATTGTTGCCGCCTGGGAGTTTGCCGACCTCGATCCTTATCGCGCAGCGACTCACAACAAGGGCATCATGAATGGCATCGACCCCGTGGTGATTGCCACAGGCAATGATTGGCGCGCGGTTGAAGCGGGCGCACATGCTTTTGCTGCTGTCAGTGGACAATACAAACCTCTGACGAAGTGGTCGGTGGGTGATGAAGGACAGCTTGTCGGAGAGATCACAGTTCCGGTCGCAGTCGGGACGGTTGGGGGAGTGACGCGGCTTCACCCTGCGGTGCAGTCGGCGCTTGCGTTGATGGGTCACCCCTCGGCCGACATCTTGTCTGGCATGATTGCCAGTGTTGGACTTGCGCAGAACCTTTCGGCATTGCGTGCGCTCGCCTGCGAAGGCATACAGCGGGGACATATGGCCTTGCATGAGAAAAACATAGAGATGATGAGGCGCTATGACCACATCCCCTCATTGACGGCGGTGGCTCGTGGTCATGGTGCATCCAGGTCTGAGTAAACTTGAACCAATCATGAAAATAAGTGTGCCGGCCAAAGGAATGCTTTTTGGCGAATACGGCGTTCTGAAGGGTGGTGCCGCTGCCGTGGTCACCATGAACAACAAGAGCATGGACTTGCGCTTCCAGTGCATGCCATCGTTGCGACCACAAGTCACTTTCTCCAGCAATTTTCTGGCCGGAGATGTCTGCCTCAAGCCTTCTGAAATTGTCGACCTGATTTCCGGGCATGAAAATTCCGAGTCCAGAAAATTGGCTTGTTACCTTGCGGGGTGGCAACGCTGGATTGCAGACAAGAGTTTAAATGTAAACGTGGACAGGAGTTTTTCACCTGAACTCGGATTCGGAACGTCATCTGCCATTCTTGTTGCGTTTCAAACGGCCATGCAGTGTTTTTCGTCCGGCGGCCATGTTCCGGAAGAAATTTTGTTCTCGTCGATCAAAGGCGATTTTTGGCAGCGTCTGCACGACGCGTTGATTCATCTTCAGGGAAAGGGAAGCGGATACGACGTTGCGGTGCAGATATTTGCGCTGTTCAACCGGCACCAAGCGACGCAATCCGCTTCCGTGTATTGCTTCCAAAATCATGGATTCAAGCAGGGCAGATTTGTCCCTGAAGTGAAGCCCGTTGGTATGTCCTCGAAACAACTTTCCGCATTGGGTTGTTTTGTGCAGACTGGCGTCCGTTCTGACACAACGACTGTTCTCGCGAAGACTCAATCGATTCAGGGGTCTGATGAATTTTGTTCGCTTCAGGATGAATGGGCACGTTCGTTTTGTGCGGATCCGTCACTGGAGAACGCGAAGCAACTTTGCATGAAAGCATCCATGTTGTCGGTTGAGCACGGTTTGTTGCCTTCCAGGCCGGAGTTGATTGAATTTGTCAGGTTGTGTGAGCGCAAAGGGATTGCTTGGAAAACCATGGGCGCGGGGCATGGTGATTGCCTCTGGGTCCTGGCCTCAAAGCCCGATATCGAGGAGCTGATCCGTGGGATCGGCGCATCGTCCATGCACGTTGCATTTTCGTTTGACGAAGGAGTTTGAAACCTTGAATCCGACCCTCTTTGACGAAAATCCGCACCTCGAATTGTTCGCCGAGCGTCTGCTGCGTGCCAGGGAAAATGGCACTCTTCTTCTGCAAGGCGGAGATGCAGGCTACTGTTCCGCACCCAGCAACATTGCCCTGCTCAAATACTGGGGCAAGCGAGCGGGTTGTCGGCAAATTCCGGCAAACTCGAGCATCAGCATGACTCTCGGAGGGTTTCGCGCATTCACCGAGGTGAGTGTTGTCGGACGCTTTTTTCCGCTCAAGCAGGGGCGTCCGGATGAACCTTTTTCGCGTCCCGCATTTTCACTCGAATTGAATGGCATCGAACAGCCCATGCCTGCCAAAATGGAACAATTCCTCAGAAATATTTTGGCGGTTTACGCACCCGACATCGCGCTGCGTGTCAAGACTTTCAATAATTTTCCCTTGGCTTGTGGCGTGGCGTCCAGTGCAGCTGGCTATGCCGCATTGGTTGGCGCGGTGGCTGATGTTTTGAATCTGCGCCGTTTTTTGGACTGCGCTGAGCTCACATTGTGGATGAGCGAATGGTCGCGGCTGGGAAGCGGTTCTGCAACACGTTCTGCATTGGCCCCTGGATTTGGCCCCGGGGCCGTGAACAATCAGTTCGTTGCCTGGAATCTGCTTCACGACAAGTTTCTTGATTCTGCTGCAAGTCCATTGACTCAAACTCAGGTCTGTCAGCACGATTCTCGCTTGAATGATTTGCGGCACTGCGTGTTGGTTGTCGATGGCAAGGAGAAGCAGACCGGCAGCAGCGAAGGTCACGAGTTGGCACAAACGAGTGTTCTGCAAAATATCCGATTGGCGCAATATCCATTGAGATTTGAACGGATGTGGACAGCGATTGCGGACGGCGATGTGCAGACGATTGCTGAGCTCAGCGAAATTGATGCGTTTGAAATGCACTCTGTGATGGGAACTGGTGCAGTGCCATTGAAATACATGAACAACGTGACTGCAACGGCAATCCGCAGGTGCATTGAACTGCGCGACCGCCAGTCAGAGAGGATTTTTTGGACACTGGATGCCGGGCCGAATCCCCATTTTGTCTTCGAGCGGACTGCATCCCAGGGATTGGCAAGATTGTTCGAGCATCTTTCGAAAGACGAAGCATTTTCCTCGGCCAGGGTTCTGATTGGCAAGGACTCAAATCCCAACGGTATCCTGGTGGGTACCGAGGAACTCTCGCGTCATGGATTTTTTCCATTTGCACCGCCGTTTGAAGACATTTTGATCAAGTGCACCCTTCAACAGGCGGCGGAGTTTTTGAGGTCATGAGCATCAGAACCGAGGGCACGGCAACCACCGATTCAACCCCGCTTCTTGCCAATCCCCAGACTCTGGGAATGGCCTGCGGCAAAGTGATTTTGGTGGGTGAACATTCTGCGGTCGATGGATTTCCTGCAATTGCTTTACCGCTCAAGTCGCAAACGCTGCAGGTTCGATTTGGTGAACCGATCGACTCAATAGCCGGTCCGCTCGCAACGAACGATAAAATTTACGATGTTTCACGCTGGAATGCTTGTTGGTCGCTTTCAATCGAGGGACGCGAAGTTTTGATCGACGAACAGGAGCGCGCACGGCTCACAAAATCATTGGCTCTTGCCTATGACTTGATGAGCGAACTCTTGCCTTCAGGACGTCGTTCAGAGTTGGAAAAATTTGCGCATTCCTGTTTTCCTTTGCAGCGAATTTATATTGAATCCAAGCTTCCGCTCGGTGCCGGGATGGGCGGTTCGGCTGCCTTGAGCGCCGCATTGATCCGTGCGTTGAACGGAGCTCTGGGTTGTCGTCTTGCCAACGACTCGATTGCACGCC
>JBMSQQ010000069.1:0-17793 GCA_049423385.1 Silvanigrellaceae bacterium
GTCGCTTTTTTTGCAGCAACAGTTTTCGGCCTGAATGGTTTCGTTCTCTGTGCAGCAATCTCCATGTCTCTCTTTTCTTCGCTCAGATCAGTACGCGAGGCGATGGGTTTAACGCTCATCCTTTATATTTGTCGACCCTGGGAGGTGCTGCCGGCCAACGACTGGTGGGCGCAGGTGCCTCGACAATGCATTTGGCTGTGGTTGGTGGCTTGGCTCAAAGCAACAACCCAACAGCCCTTGCAAATTCTTGATGCCACAAAAATCTCGCGCGGAATCGGATTGACGCTCATTTTCGCAATTTGGTGTTTGTTCACAACTCTTGTATCGCGCGACAGCGCCGGAAGCCAACAGTACTTCATCGACACTCTCTTTCGCGCCATCACGCTGGTGGTGATTCTCCACCTGACGGTGAGCTCGGTTGCCGATGTTGAACGCCTGCAATTGGCCTTTGTCGTTGGAGTCACGACTCTTGCACTGTTCAGTTTGTGGCGATTCCACGGGCTCGATCAAACAGCACCTTTGGAACTGCTGCAAAGGAATTGGGAACAGTCGCAGGATCGGCGGCTCGAGGCCGTGGGTTCACTCGGCAATTCAAACGACATCGCAGCAGTCATCATGATTCCACTTGGTTTCCTTTGGCCCACTCTTCTTGATCCAAAGACTTCATTTGCCAAGCGCACAGCAACAGCCACAATCGTTTTTTTTTGCTCAAAACCCTTCTGGCGTCACAAAGCCGGGGCGCACTGATGGCTGCGGTTGCCCAATGCGGACTGCTGTTTGTGGCACGTTCAAAACAACCCGGAAGGATGACATTCATTCTGGCAATGATTGTGGGAGTCCTGGGCTCTTTCGCAAACCAATTGCTTGGAAGAAATTCGGAAGACCTTGATGCATCAACTGAAAGCCGGATGAACTATTATGTGACCGGGCTTCACATGGCATTCAACAGCCCCATTTGGGGACAAGGCTTTGGCCGGTATCCCTATGAGTTCGAGCGCTTTTCTCCCTTGATACTGCATGAGTGGGGACTGCGAACGGCACATTCAAGCTGGGTACTCGTGCTTGCAGAAACGGGCCTCGTCGGACTCTTTCTGTTTACGCTCATCCATCTTCACATCGCAAAATCATGCTGGGAACTGCGAAAAACACAACCATCACTCCTGTTGTCGTTTGCAGGCTACTCGTTCACGATTCTCTTTCTTTCACACTCTTGGCTGATGTTCCCCTGGATTCTTTTTGCACTCGCAGACCTGCACTTCAAGTTCTCCAACATCAGGGAATCAAAACCATGAGCAGCAAGACCCCAAAAGATCTTTTGTGGATCGTTCCGCGTCTTCCATGGCCGCCCCGCTGCGGGGCGAGCTACGCCAATTGTGAACTCGTGCGTGCCATGGCCGACAGGGGGCATCGCATTCAACTCATTTGCTGGTCAAATGAAACTGTTGAAGTTGTTCCACCCGAAGCCCAGCGCCAACTGGGAGTCGAATCCATTTTTGTTCTACAATGGCCCCTGTTGCTCAGAAACAAGTGGACACGACTGCTCATCAGCTTCGGCCTTCAGTGCCTGAGGCGCAAAATACCGTTGAGTGTCCTTCCCTTCACGGCCGGAAGATTCAGAGAAAGATTGAATCAATTTTTGTCGAGGCATCCTTTCACCACCATCATTTGGGATGGACTTCACCCGATGGTGATTGCTCCCGATAAAAAACCAAACGATTCAAAAAGAATAAACATCTACAGAGCCCACAACATCGAAGCATCCATCTGGCGTGGATTTGGGCGAGCACTGCCGTGGCCATTCGGGCATGTCTTTCAATGGCAAATCAAAAAAATGGACACCTTTGAACGCGCATGCATGACGTATTCGTCCGGCATTGCATTCGTGCAAGCCGACGATGAGTTTTGGTTCAAAAGCAATGTGAGCCAATCTGCTCAGACACAATTGGTTCCCATCTCCGTGGGCATCCCTGCTGACACCGCGGCCTGGCAGATTGCACGTTGGAGAAATGCACAAAGAGAAAGGAACGATGACAAGGGCATCTCACTTTTGTGGATTGGCGGCCTCGACTGGTGGCCAAACAAGCAAGCGATAGAATGGTTTTTGAAAAACATTTGGAAAAACGTCACAAGAATCAGACCAAACGCTCGCCTGACGCTGGTTGGAAAAGGAACAGAGCGACTCGACACTGTCCAGTTCAACAACATCAATGTCTTTGGTTTTACCCAAGATCTCTCGCTGGTTTTAAACAATGCAGACCTCCTGATTGTTCCCATTCAGTCGGGCGGCGGGATGCGCGTCAAAGCTCTCGAGGCGCTATCAAGAGGTGTGCCCTGCATTGGCACACCCTTGGGAATATCGGGCCTTCCAAAGGAAGGACTCTATATTTGCAATGACGAACACGAGTGGATCCGGGTGATCTCGAACGCCACGCCCGAGGAGTGCTTTATTCGCGGAATGATGGGATTTCGCGCGGTTCAGAGTCAATTCGATCGGGCTGCGAGTGCGCAGCGACTGGATGAACTGATTGAGAAATGCGAAAAGGTCTCATCCACTCCAAAAATGCATCACAGCACAACCTGAGTTGCTCAAATTCCCTGACAGCAGCACCGGGAGGCAGCAAGAAAGGGTCGCGAATATCCTCGCTGCTGAGCGAATGCGCAAATTCTGCAACGAGAACACATTTTTTCAAGTACTTCAGCCCAAAGGTCCGAACGACTCGAAGCAAATGCGACTTCTCCATCAGGACAACAATATCGGCATTGTCCAAATCATGTTCGGAAAGTTGTTGTGCCCGATGCTCTTCGGGCGCAAAACCGTGATGGCGAAACAGCGAATGAAATCTTTTCGGAACACTTTTGTCTTCCACCTGAAGACCGCGCGATAGTGTCGAGAATGTTGACCCCTGCAATTTGTCCCGCAAATACATTTCCGCAAACGGACTTCTGCAGCGATTGCCCAAACACACGAAAAGTAACTGCACCTTGCGTGGGTGAACGATTTGAAGTTCTCGTAACCCACTTGTTCCGCGTATCAGGGTCAAAAGCGATGTTGCGCATTCCGACGCGCGAACCACCACCCGACTCCAAAGTGCCACTGCAGTCACTTGGGTAAAGCGCATCCATTGCCTAACGCAAGGACGCACGTCGTCCGAGGCAAAGAAATCAAAGCGCATGGCAGGGTGAATCAAGACGTTGAAACTGGCCACCAAAAAGCGCACGGCGCGCTGAAGCGTCAGCTCGCCATTGACCAGCGATCTTATCACCGATGAAAGGTGCTGAACCTCGCCAGGGTAGATATTGGTGCAATAAAGATGCTTGGCAAAGACGGCATTGAAGTCCATCAACCCGGCGGCCTGACTCGGATGCGCCGCAGTGAGCGCATAGGAACGAAGAGGAGAACTGGACGGTTGAAGTCCAGCCAGCTTTGCCCACTGAGAGACGAAAGCAAAACCTGCGTGATTCGCGAGGGCCAAAGATCCCCACGGCCGGGCGTTCAATTCAACAAAAAGAACATCGCCTGCACCTTGAACATCTTGCGCAAGTGCGGAAGATCTGCGGAACTCAATCATCGCCATTCCAGTGTGACTCAGTCCCGCCAGAAAAACCTCTGCTGCTCGGCGAAGACCCAGGTCGAATGTCAATCGCTTGCGCGCACTCACGCCACCGCTCCATGGAATCTCGGCCAATCTTTCGTGTGTGTGCCACAGACGCACGTCGCCATCCACCATCAAAAAGAATGCACCGCAACCGCTTCCATCGAAGAAATCCTGCAACAAATAGGAAACTCCTGAGTTCTGCAATTCTTCATGCAACGCATGCAATTCCTGTTGCGATTGCACAACCCAATTCCGCCCTTTGCAGTAGCGATCACCATCCCAATGGTTATCAGTGCGAACGATCTGTTTGCCTTCGGAAAAAGAACGCGTGGGTGCCGGATCGTTCTGGCCAATCACGACACCATCTGCCACCCGCAGACCCAATTTCCTGGCACGATGGAAGGATTCGATCTTGCTCAATCCATAAAAAAGAACTCTTTCACCGGCGCAAAGAAGTTGAATTGAAGGTGGTAATTCAGAACGCCATCTCATGACAGCGGCAATGGTCGACTCGCTCACGGGCAGTATCGCATCTGCTCCCACACTCAACGCAAAAGAGACGATCTCAGCCAAGGCTTGTTGAGGATTCCACCACGGACTCACAATCGCACGGTAGCTCTTCACATACCCGCTCGCAGAAGCGGGTGAACTGCGTTCAACACCGCAGACAAATACATCATACCCCGCACGTCCCAAATCTCGGACACACGCCAAGGCGGCCAGGGAGTCACCGTCTGTCACGAGGATTCTCGCAGGTCTATTCATAGGAATCGGCTCACAAGATTCCATTTTCTCGAGCTCAGAAGCTCACCCACATCCGTCTGAGGCCCGACGCAAAATCTTCTGAGCGCGTAGGGCTCGGAGCAGTGCCGATTCCACCCGGCAATGGTTGTGACCGCAGAATCTACGCCATGCTCCCGCAAAAGATGCGCACATCGCCGACCAAAGTCACCGGACTGACCATTCGGATAGGCGTAATGCAATGGCCTCACACCAAAGACATCCCTCAGGAAGCCGACGCTCTCGGCAATTTCCTTTTTCAACTCGACCTGGGTCAATTTCGAGTGAATGGAATGGTTAGCCGAATGGGCGCCAAAGGAGAAAACGCCAGACGAACGCGCAGCCAGGCACTCGCCAACATTTGCTAGTCGGCGCTCGCGATGCACAGGGATTGCATCAACCTGCAGTGCCAACTGAAGATTGTTGAGCAACTCAGATATGGCATCTGGATGCAGCTTCTTCAGAAAACTCTGCAGTTTCCTGTTGGCTGCCGCCTTTTGACTGTCAGAGCCAAGAGGAATATGTCGACCCAGAAAATCGAAGCCCTCAAGCTTCGTTGAGGAAATCAGTTCAATGACTTGGGTAAACCAAGGATTCAACTCTTCCCTCGACAAACGCGTGGGCAAGAAAACAGTTGCCTGCGCAGAGTGTTTCTTGAGAACGGGTTCGGCCATCGCCAATGAAGCGGCGAAACCGTCATCAAACGTGAGCGATACCGACGGAGCCGAAAGCTTGCCCAGCCTGAGCAACTCGACCGCCCTATCCAAATCCAAAAATCTCCAACCAAGGTCGGCCACTTTTTTCAAGTCGGATGAAAATTTATCAGCCGAGACAAAGCAAAAATCATTCAAATGCTCTGAACTGTTCTGTGTGAGTCCATGGTAGCAGAGAATCACAAGTGGAGGCTTATGAATCAACATCTTTCTGCTCCTCTCTTCATTCCCTTCAAAACTCCAAACAGGGTCGCCGGTGGAATCACGGTTGGGATTAGAACAACCGCAGCAGCACTCAAAACCAGCCAATCCGGCAAGACAAAAATTGGCGCAATCATCTTCAATATAAAGACGCACAAAACGACGCAAATGATGTTTATCTGCACAGATTGTGCTGGAACAATCCAAGAAATCCTGAGGCCACTCCGAACAACATCGGAAAGCAAAAATCCGATACGGCTCAATGCCGCAGCAAAAACTCCCCCCGCAACCGCACCTGCAACACCGTGCCAGGAAAATCCGGCAGCAACAGAAGAAATGCTCAGCAAAGCCGAGGCAATGGAAAAGAACAAGATGCGCCTCGAGCTCCCCTGAGCCCGCGAAAGCGCATCGGGTGGAATGCAATTCAGCGCGTTTGCAAGTGCGAATATTCGCATCACGCCCGATGCTTCCTGATAGCGATCCGCAAAAAGCAACGACAAAATCTCGGGTGCAAAAAGCATCAAGGTCGCAGTCCACGGAACTGCAAACCTGGCAATTTTTCCGATGCACTCCCTGATGATCGCTGCACACCGTCGCGATTCACCATTTTGCAAAGAGAAAGCGATCTCCTGCAAGCGATGTTGCATGACCGATTGTTCCAGGAGATTCGCCAGCGGAAAGGAAAGTGTTCCGGCTGCAACCAACGAAAACTCCGTTGGCGACAACCTGTGAAGCAGAAAAAATCGATCAAAGGTGGATGCAAAAACGGCCAGTGCTGCCGAAACACCCACAGGCCATGCAGACCTCAATATCGAGACTCCATGCACAAAAGATGATCGCGAAAAGGGTCTGCACTTCACGTCCCGGTTCAGCAACTTCAAGGCAACCAGCCGCACCATCAGAAATGCCGGAATCACAAAAAGGACATCCAACAAAGATTGTTGTAAAAAAATCAGCGCGAACATTGTCGCAATCTTGGCAAATTCACAGATTCCAACAATGCATGCAGCCAACAATCCCCTTCCACGCACGTTGAAGTGCTGCTCGAGAAAAACACATGGCAAAAGAGCCCCGGCTGAGAGTGCCAGAATGATGTTGATGTTGCCTTCTGGAATGGCATCAAGGGGGCCCCAGGCAAAAACGCTCATTGCGCAGATCACTGCGGCCACACACTGAAGGTGCCAGGCGGTTGAAACCATCTGCACACCGTGCTCACGATTGAGCTTCCACCAAGGGATGAGGCTCCAGAGTCCAGACGTCAAACTCAAAGCAGCGACGGACGAAAGATACAAACCAAAGCTGCGAAACTGTCCAAACTCATCCTTGTTTAACAAACGTCCCAGCGCTATCGGCACGGCCATGTTCAAGATTGCGACCGCTGCCTGCACAACAGCCTGATTCGCCGAATCGCTCTCCAATTTTCGAATTCGGCGCATCACCTTGGAAATCACCCAGTCGCCCAACATCCAAAGCATCGACAATGTCCACAGCGGAAAGAGGGCAGGATTTCGACAAACAATGGCCAGTCCGCCGGCACCCATCACGCGCAATCCTGTCCACTTGAGAAGAGGCGCGAAGGCATCCGCCGCCAGCGAGCTTTCTTGTTGCTGTCGCCAGCTATAGGTCGGCGTCATGGAAAGTGTGATGGGGGAGCGGGTCACCAGTCTCATCAGAAATTCCATGTCTTCGCAACGCCAGAGAGATTCCTTAAAACCTCCAAGAGCCTCGAAAAGCGATTTTCGAATCACAAGCCCCGAAGGCTGAAGAAAGTTGCCAAAAAGCGCCTGAGTTTCTGCATTCCCGTGCCAAAAATCACGATTGTTCCGAGGACAAAAGAGGAACGAAAAAAGCCTGGAAGACGATCGAAACGCAGGAAATGCTCCGACAAATCCTTGCCGCCCGGACTGCGGATTCAGAGCGGCATCGGTGATGTTGAAGTTGCTGATGACCACATCGGAACCTTGCTGTGATTCAAGGATTCGCAAAACGTTTGCGATGTGTTGCGGATGCCAGACATCATCCGAGTCCAAAAATGCAATCCACTTTCCGTGTGCAAAAAAGGCGCCAAGGTTTCTTGCGGCCGATGGTCCTGCGCGAAAGGTGGACAGCAAAACAATGTCGTTCTGATTCTTACACCATTCGTGCGTTCCGTCGGTGGAACCATCATCCACAACAATCAGTTCGTGCACCGAAGTGGCTTGGCTTCTCACCGATTCGATCGCCAATTTCAACATCGGAAGGCGATTCCAGGTGGGAACCACAACAGAGACTTCGGCAATCATGGACGCACCAGCCCCGAGGATTCCGCCACGTCCAAAAGACACGCTGCGAGCTGATCCCTGGCAAGGTCGTAGTCGGCTGAATTTCGACTCCAATGTGTGGCGCTGACCACCGCATTGAATCTTGCTTTCACGCTTTCAAAGCATTCGGGATTGTGTTTTTTGGCCAGCAATAGATATTCGGCATCAAAGGACGCCTGTCGCCAGTATTTCAGGCGCAGGGAAGGCACAGGGACGTGATCCGAAAGTCCATGTTCACCAGGACGGCCCGGATAAAAAAGTGTTCCATCGCCGTTTCCGCTGAAGTCCCAAACGTTTTCCCAAACATTTGTCGTCTTGGCCTTTCGCCAGATGTTGTTGACGCTGTAATAAAGTATGCGCTTCAGGCCATAGTGGCTTGCCATCCATGGCCACACACGTATGTAGGAAGCATTTCTTTCAATCACAAAGTCGGGCTCACCGCTCGACCTGTCGTTGCCACAGCCATGGCTCATGCAGCTCACATACGCCCACAGCTCATTGTCGGGACCAAGATCAGGTGGACCTTCACGGTCCAAAATCTGAAGCAATGGAGCAAAGATTTGAATGGAATCCACAAGACTCTGCCACGGATAAATCGTAACCAAGGATGAAACAGAAGGTGAGCCAAGCCTGAGACTTTCGGCAACTTCGCTCAAAGACAAAAGATCTTCCTGGGTGGGCTCATCCCAAAGGTAAACAATCGGATCTTTCGCCATGCGTCTTTGCAACTCTGCCTCTTTCAAGTCTTCTGCCGAGCCATCCAAAAATTCCTGCCAGCGCCTCCAGTAGCGAAGCCTTTCAGCAGGTTCCTTGCTGTCGATGCGTGGAAGATCGACAGCAGCCCAGTGCGGGAGCTCGCTCACCACCGTGTCGCCATAAGACATTCCAGGTTGAGGATCCCGGCTCAGCAAAAAGCTCCCGCTCAGCTGTTCTTCCAGTTTCTTGAACGGATGTTTGATCCAAGCCTTGAGCGGCAGAACGCGGTGCTGGACCATCGAACGCACATATGCGCGCGTCAGCGGGCCTTCCTGCTCGGTCGACTTGCCAAAATGCGCCAATGAGGCAAACCAAGGGGTAAATTCCGAAGACAACGGCAACGCCCATGGCTCAGACATGCGATAGGGCAAAACCATCAAATGGAACCGCCAGCGCCGGAACCCTGTTGGCAACTGTTCTCCATTTTCTGGTGGATGCATTGCACTTTCAATTGTGAAGGTGGTCTTGCCCGGGGGTGAATCCGGATCAATTGTCAAATCTGCAAACAGCCAGTCGACTTTCCCACCCTCCAAGGGCACGCAATCAATGGCGCGATTCACGGGAACCAGAGCATCAATATAATTGCCCGTTTTCGCACCTTCATATGAGGGATTTCGAACAGAAATCGACAGTCCGCGATACCATTGCAAGTTGGGCTTGTGCGCTTCATTCGCACCGACAAGCTTGGGCAGCGACCCGCAGAATCCTTCATTTTTAAGAGTCAACAGGCGAGTCTCACCGGGAAACACAAATACATCGAATTCCTCTGCGTAGCTTTCGCTTTGAAGATATTCGGGTCGCTCAAGGGCAAGCGTCAGACTCTGCTGTGCGTGGGCAATCGACGAAGAAGAAAGCAGGACAACGGGCAGCACCACCAACGCGAGCGAACGAACGGCGTTTGCAATGACACCCTCGGCAGCGTGATAAACATCTTTGTATTTGTTGACCATGGCCGCAAGACCAAATTGTCGGCGAAAGGCATCTCGATGCAGCCAGTCATTGAAGCGCTCATACGGAGTTGCAGAACCATGTTCCTTGAGGAATCCGGCAAGGCATTGCTGATCGTCTTGCATGGTCGTGGCAAATGGCATCAGTGCCCGGTGCCCTTCGATGTCTGAGATCAAAACCGGCAAACCAGCACCCACTGCTTCGCACGCAGCCAAAGGCATTCCTTCCTGCTCCGACAGAGAGACAAAAGCGTCTGCCGCAAAATGCCAAAGCTCGGGAAACGCCGTGGGACCAACAAACACTGGAGAAGGCAATTCCTCGTTGGCGGCAGAGAGCAAGGGATCCAGGGCACGCTTGAAAAACGAAGAATCCACAGGCCCCACTATCAACAAACACCAATTTTCCCTGAGCGACTGGGGCAGATGCAGCCACATTTCCAACAGACGTTCTATTCCCTTTCCCTGAACAACCCGACCCAGAGCCATCAGCCAGCGCTTGCTGGAGGCAGCCTCAACCGTGACCCTCAGTTCCTTCGACATGCGATCCATCAGCCAGCGTCGGGCGCGGCCTTTCTCAATGAAATTCTCAGCAAACGAGACACCATTGGGAAGTGTGATCAATTTCCGGGAATTGATCCCCAGAGCGCGATATGTCTCGGCCAGCCCTTCCGAAACCGTGCAGACCTTTTTGGCAAAGGCAGTAAAGATTCGTTCATAAAGGGCGTATCTCTTCTTGCCCTTTCGAAAATGAACGAAGCTGTGCTGGGTGTGAACAAGACGAATCCGAAACGCGGATAAAACCACAACCATTGCGCCGTAGATCAAGGCACCCAAATCGTGACTGTGAATGATGTCGATTTGCCGCGCCCGTGCCATTTTCGAAATGCGCAACAGGGTTCCAAAACAAAATCCTGGCCGCTTCTGCATAAGGACGATTTCCACACCGGCGGATTCAAGTTCACCCACAAGCCGTGCATCCACGCCAGCTGTCTCGTAAGCCACAACGCAACACTCAACGCCCTCGCGAGATAACCCACGGGCCAATGAAACCATCATTCTCTCGAGCCCACCCAGGGCAAGATATTGGCTCAACAACAAAACATTCATGCCAAAACCTCGCGCTCAACAAGTCGTCGAACGACGCGCGCAGGATTGCCGGCGATAATGCTTCTTGGAGGATATTCACCACTGGTCACCACACTACCACTGGCGACAATGCAACCGTCTCCCACACGAGCACCCTTGAGAATTGTGCAATTTGCACCCAGCCAAACATCGTCACCTATGAGCACCGGATCAGTCGGTGCAATCCAGCGGGTCTCGCTCTCCTGTTCAGAAAGCTCCTGGGTGTCGCCAAACTTTGGGTAAAACTTTCGGCAAATCGACTTCACCTGTTCGCCCCGCAGGGAAGGGTCAAGCGGATGAGGATCGTTGTCCTGGATAAAGACATTCCAGCTGGTCAGAACCCGATTGCCTATAACAACCAACTCACGCGCCGATATCCTGCAGTCGCCAATCACCCCGCACTGGCCAATGCGAATGCAGCCATGACCCAATGCCTCCAGACGTGAATGTTCGTATAGAATAGAGTCATCGCCAATTTCGATGCGGGAGTGACTTCCAATTCTCACCAACGACCGCAGCCGCTGGATGCGTACATTCCGACCCAACAGAAGACCTTTTCTATGGAGAGGTGAAATTCTCATCACAAGATTGCTGATCCAAAACATGAGAAAATTTCTGGTCATGGCTGGAACGAGCAAAAGATGGCTACGGATGGCTCTGCCGACAAGGTCGAAAAAAGTTCTGGCCTGATGAAATCTTTTGCCGACTTTTTTTTCAGTCAACTCCATCTCACCTCGTCCTCCTCGTTTCGACCTCGGCCCAGGAAAGTCCTGATCGCCAACCACGACGCAGCAAATGCCGGCTGCCGCGACAGGGCAATCACCGGGACGACAGACACAATCAGGGTCACCAATGCAAATGCCGGGTTCCGAGTCAGAATGGTGTATTCCCACGCCGCGATATTCATCGACGCAATCAAAGACAAAGGAATCACGCACCAGAACAACCGAACCGCACGTCTGAGGGAAATCAAGAGTACAAGTGGACTCCATTCCCACATGACGGGTACAAGGTGACCGATCCATTGAAGGTTTCCACGCGCAATTCTTTTTCTTGCAAAAACCTCTGCCGGACCCAGACGCAGCGAAGTGTCCTGAACAGAAAATCCACCCTCTTGATTCTGTGCATAAACGATTCTTTTTTCAGGCGAGACAATGCGCAGGGCCATTGGAATCACCACATCGTCGTTGATCCACTCCCGCCCTTCCAAAAGTGTCAGTGCCTCGAGAAGGTCCTTCCTTCGATAAAAGACTGTTGCGCCATGTACAGAAACAGGACCCCCGGATTTGTTTTCAAGACATTTCAAAAACGCCTCAAGTCGCCAGTAGGCTCGTGCAAGCAGACCAGCATTGAGTGTTTGATAGCGCGGGGCAACGCACATGTTTTCGGCGCGTTCAAACAGGGGATGACAATTGCGCAATAAACGCGGATCCCAAACGGTTCCTGCATCAACCAACGCAACCCAGTCGGCTGTGCTTGCCGAAACAAGACTGCGCAGAACCTTCCACTTTGACTTGTATGAAAAGGCCATGGCTTTCAGCCGGAATCCATGAGTATCGAGAACTGTGTTGTCGGAACAAGCGTCAAGACCCACACTCACGTTCACATTGAGATCCGGAAACAATCTGTTTGCATTCCGGATCGCCGTGACAACCGATTTCAGGGTTTCTCTCAGCCTTCCTTCTTCATTGTGGCAAGGAATAAGCACATCCAGAGAATGAACTTGTTCCAAAACTTCGTCCGTCGGGTTTCTTCCGCGAACAAACAATTGCGAGATGATCGGAAAAAAGAAGACAGCAAGAAGCAAGACAAAGAACCCAATCAGGAAGGACATCCACCACATGGAACCTCCAGCATGTTCGTTTGAGCTGTTCTCAAGTCAGTTTCATTGGCTTTTTTCGTCTATTTCCTTTTCATCCGAATCGGATAGTGAGCGCCTGTGAAGGTTGAAAGGCCCCATCCTCGAATCTCGCATCGGCCCCAAGGGTTCCTTTCAGCGAGCAGCCTCCAACCCAAAGGGACGTTCATCTGCATGTTGATGAAGGTCAGACGGCCTGAATGTTCGTTGTATCTGCCAAACGAAAACGGCAGACGCAGGACCCCCTCGTCGCTAGCAAAGACTGCAGCAAGTTGACGCGGCCCGATTCGCTCAATTGTGAACTGACCCTCAAGGTCAGCCAGACTCATTCGATAGTTGCCCAGCAGTTCCTCTTCAGTGCAAGGCTTGTTGCTTACGACGTCTACTTTAATCAGACGGCGAGCCTTGATGTGGATTTTTTTGAATTCGAGCGGATCAAGCATGGTTCCTTCCACGCTTGAAAAGCTTTCATCGAATTTGAGTTGAAGGACCGAGGGCACTGCAGATCCAAACGACTGTCTGCTGCCGAGCCACTGGGGACTTTCGTTGAAGGAGAGCTTTTGAAAAGTTGTTGGTCTCAGGGTGGGGTGACTCAAAGAAGCCACAACACCGAGGTCTCCACCCGTGGAGAACAACACCAGACGAAGGTTTTCAACGTCTTCACTCAAAGGCCCGTCAATGCTGGTCAGAAGAAAAACACCTTCCCAACCATCGACCACCTCAAGAAGTTGCGTCGATAGAGCACTACCTAGCTGAAGCGCCTGCCGTGCAACGTAATCGGCATCTTTGAGATCCATGCTGACGGCTTCTGCATTGCGGGCAAAGCAAACCAGCTCCTTGATGGCCTGGTGATCCTGAAGAGCCTCAACTCTCCGCAAAAAGAAGTCGAGCGCCGCGAAACGTTGGGATTCTCCTGCCAACTCGGAATAACCGCTGCTCAGCCGCTTGCAGTCGCGCCAGACCCACTGCACCAACAAAAACACGCTCTGGTCGCGCAATGCCTTGGTTTCGCGTAGCACGTAATCTTCATCATTCACCTTCTGAACCAGCTCAACAGCTGCGCGGGCAAATTCAAGAAGATTGTTGAGCTTGGCCTCGGCCTTCTCCCTTGAGAATTCTTGCCTGAGTTTGCTGACCAGCTGAAACCTATAGGATTGGTTCTTGCTCTCCATGGTCTTCAGCTCGGCTGCGACGTCGCAAATAGGTAAATCGCAGCCCAGGGCTGTCGCTGTGAACATCAGACCCGGGAGTGCAGCACAGAGCGCGACCAGCCTCATAGATACCTCGACTGCATTCGATCGTGGATCAACCAGGCACTTTTCACAGAAGACTCGCTGCAAATTCTGCGAACTCGTTTAGATCTTGTCTTGGGGCAAAACTTTTCTCTTCGAACGGATGTGACGGCCAGACCGCAGGACTGCAAGGCGACCGACGAAAATGATTATTCGACAAGCTGCTTCGATTTCGAAGTGCTCTCTAAGTCGAATTCTGAATCGCCGAGAGAATGTCCTCCCAACTCGCATTTTTTTCCAACCGAGCGCTTATGCCTGCCGAACGCAGGCTCTGCTCAGAAATCTCTGCATCGGTCAGCAAAACGATGGGACGTGAATATTCCAATGCACGAAGGTCTGCAGCCAGTCGAAGACCTGTGAATTCGCTACCGGCGGCAAAATAATGATCTGTGATCACCAAATCATATTGCGAAAGCGCATTGGGATTGTCGTGCAATTTTTCAAGCCATACCTGAGGCGAAGAATGGCTTTCCACTTCAGCTCGACCCTTCAATCGCGATTTGAAGACATAGAGCATGAATTCCGAATCATCGATGTGGGCAACCCTGAGTTTTCGCGCACTGCTTGACTGGACTTCTCCAGACTTGATGGTCTTCGCTCCCAACGCCTCTGCCAACAGCTTGATGAGATGACTGCGCCCCATCGGCTTTGGCAAAATGATATCAGCACCGGCAGCGACTGCAGCCTTGTTGTCCCGGGCGGAGAGCCTGTTGGAATGAACGCAAACGAGTCCCTGAAAACCTGCCGCGCGTGTCCGACGGATGAGCTCGAATCCATCCACTTCGCCCGCACCAAGGTCGAGATCCAGGATCAAAAGTCGCACTCCAGACAAATGCTCCACCAATCCTTCAATGCTCATCTTTTGCAGGGTTTTGAAATTCAATCTGGCTGAGACATCAGGCAACGATGCCATGATGCCGAGAAGGCTGTCGAGGTAAACCTGTTCATCATCCACGGCAAGAACAACCGGCGGTTCAGTGCCCGCAAGCAAACGTTCCTGAATCTTTTCGATAAGCCGCGAGTCGTCCTCATAGACATTCTCCCCTGAAGACTGCGCAGCTGGCTTTATGATGCTGACGAACTCTTTTGAATGAAAGGGCAAAGCTTTTGCTGCATCCAAGTCTTGCTCTGAAGAAATCGGGAGAGTGAACACGAACTCGACTTTACCTTTTGGAAAATGAACATTCTTGAAAGACTCACAGCGAATCTGTCCGCCATGCAGCTCGACAATCTTCTTGACGATGGCAAGTCCAAGGCCCGTGCCCCCTTCCTTGTTCGCGGTGTAGAAAAGATCAAACAGTCGTTGTCGGGCATCCTCAGTGATGAAAGATCCAGAATTGGAAATACATATTTCCAGCTTTTCAGAAGTTTCATTCGTGCTGATGGAAATTTGATCACCATCGGGCATCGCCTGTATGGCGTTCTCGAGGATATTCAAAATAACTCGACCCATATGAACCGAGTCAACCAACACCTTTTTTCGATGTGAAAAATTATAATTCAAGAGGATATGACGCTCAGGATAAAGACCAAATGCCTCACGCAACGAATCTCCCACAAGCGTCCGCACCGACAGTGGCGCAGTGTTGAGCTTCGTTTCGCCACCCATCTGCATCACGTCGCGAATCATCACATCGACTTTCTTCATTGCCAGGTTTATTTCGGGAATGGCACGAAAGAATATCTCGCGAGCCTGCACAATGTCGGATGTCGACTGGACCGCCTCAATCAATGCCTTGAACATCGAAAACGGCTTGCGCACGTCGTGGGCAAAGGCCTGTGTCGATCGTGCAATCGCACCTTGTGCGGTAGACAATTCAAGAACATCCAAATAACTCTGCAATGATGTTCGCAGTGACGAAAGCTCGAGAGTCTCTTCCTCGGCATTGGTGCGCAAAGATTCCCGCACTTTCTGAACCGCTTCGTCACTCGTCTCCTGAGCCTGACGCATCAACGCGGTCAGCCGGAGCAGAGGATTGACCTGCTGCCGGCTCGCGTAAAATACCGCAAGACCAGTTCCAACTGCAGCAAGCACACCAAAGCCAACAAATGCCAGGGTAAAGTTCAATGCTGTGTTGCGGGCACCTTGTGGTGCAATTGCCACCCTCAACTGAGCACAAGCTGACGACTGTTCCGGACACGACACCGGAAAACCCACCAGCAACACTTCATCGCCTGCCTGTAGTTTGACTTTGAACTTGGATGCCAGAACCTCATCCGCAATAAACGGCAAAGCCACCTGTTGCGTGAAGTCGATTGGCAATTCGGGCTCCCAAGATTGTTTTGCCTTGCCCACCTCGCCCGAATTGACTCCCTCGATGCCTACATCAATGAGGCCATTGTTTCTGACGATGTAGCTGTAAATGATGTTGGGGCTTTCAGAAAGAAAGCGTTGTTGGGTTTCCAAATGAAGAAGATTGTCCTGCTGATAGAAATATCCCAGCGTCCAGGTTGTGAAGCGCTCTGCGTAACTTCGCGCTTCAGCAATAAGCTGCTTCTCCAAAAGGTTCTTTTGATAGACACCAAAAAATGATGCGGAAAGGGTTATGAAGCCAGCACCAATCAGTGACGCAATGAGGGCTATCCGTCCGGGCAGAGATCGGGTCAGCATTTTCATTCTTCGCGCAAGCCCCTCACAAAATAACTGCACTCCTGTTTTCCGTCGTTCTGGCACAGCTGATACGGACCACCCAACTCATTCGGGATGTCCTTTCCGGCGAATCCGCGCACCAACTCATAGCGAGCAGGCTCCGATAGAGTTTGGGTCTGTCCGGTCATGTATTCCACAACCAATTTCTTTCTTGATGTTTGCGCTTTTTCGGATTTTGCTGACTTTTCAGACTTTTGAGACTCAAGCGCCAAGACTTTCGAGACTGGACAATACAACAGCTCTCCCATGTTGGCCCGCGGAGGCTCCTTCTTCCTTCGCCCTCGCGGATAGTTCAATTTTCCAGTTTTCTTGTCGCTGCAAAGAGAGCCAACCTTGTTGCCATTCAAGGTCTGGCCATTGACCTCAAGATTGAGGTCGGGCTTGCCAATAAAAATTGCAGATACCCACCATGCCCACCATGATTGTTCCGAGAGATATGAAGCCTTCGAATGGTTGAGAAATGCTAAAAAAGGAGCTCCCTTCCGCCAGTTGAGTCTCTGCCCCTTTTCAAATCCAACAATGACTGCCTGTGCCTTGATCACGTCTTCGAACGGGAGAGAAACAGAATAGCTGTCGCGGCCAACGAAGGTGATCGTCTCGGCATTGAGAGACCCGAACTGTTCTTCTTTGATGCCTGAATGGAGGAGAAGATCACGAACCGTGATTCCAAAGAATTCAGACTCAACGTGTTGAGGATTGACCACGTCGTGGGGATGGTTCATGCGAAAAGACTTTTTTTGCAACAATTCATATGGTTTTTCGAGGTCAGTCTGTCGAGACAATGCTCTTGTATTCACAGAAATCCAGATTCGGGTGACGTCCCTGGTTTCCGATGAACTGGCGTTCAGATTCTGCTGAAAGCCAAGCAGACACGCCAAAGCGATGAACAAACGGAAAGAAGATCCCAGCCTCATGCAGGAGCAATGGATTTCTGAATTTTCACGCGATATCAAAACACCTGGAACGTCATTCAACTTTTCATCTTTTGCCTGCATTACATGCTCTTCCCAAAAAAAACCGACTGGGAGTCCCTGAATTTAGAAGCACTATCTCACAATTGCCAAATATTCTGAACCTCAGAAAAATTAATCCGGCCAGTGAAGATGTAAAAACCAAAAAAGGCAATCATTGAATAGCCTTTAAAATCCTCTTCTGGCTCCCAACGGAGACTAAAAATATGCTGCGAATTGATAGGATCTCGCGCATGCAAAGCAGATATCCCAGACTGAAATCGACGCGGATTGCCACAAAATCAGTCTTCCTCGCCATGCTGTCAAAAAGAATGGCATCACAGTTCTACATCCACGAAAACTTCACATATTATTCGATTTCACAATCGAGAAAGGTGCTTTTGCATGAGAAAAAAGGTTCTTAATTCGGGGCTCAGCATGTCTCCCATTCTTTTGGTCGCCTCTCTGGGCTTCATCCACAATGCCTGCCGCGCCAAAATCGAGAAGTCCGAGGGAGAAACAGCAACGGGAGAAAAGCTTGATCCTGCCCTTCCGAAAGATGCCCGCTTTCTGGAGCTGTTCTCCAACATTCCGATTGTCGATTTCGCGCAGGAGCCGAAGTACA
>JBMSQQ010000070.1:0-17692 GCA_049423385.1 Silvanigrellaceae bacterium
CGGCCAAAGACCTTGGAACCGGCAAGGAACAAAAGATCACAGTGACGAGCTCTTCAGGTTTGTCCGAGTCTGAAATCAAGCGCATGGTCGACGATGCGCAAGTACATGCCTCGCAAGACAAAGAGCGCCGTGAAGTGATTGACGCCAAGAACAAACTTGATGGTCTTGTCTTCCAGGTGGAAAAAACCATCCGTGAAAACGAAAGCAAGATTCCCGCGGAAATGAAGGCTGGATTGACCTCAGAAATTGAAGCTGCGCGCAAGGTTCTTGAAACACAATCCGAGGACAAAGCGGCTCTTGACGCTGCTGCAACTGCGCTCGAGCAGAAGGCCTACAAATTGGCGGAAGAAATGTACAAGTCCACGTCGGCAGAAGGCCCTGATGCGGGTCCAACCCCAGGTGCAGGTTCAACCGGCGGCGCCAAGAAGGACGGCGTTGTGGACGCAGAGTTCGAGTCAAATTGATGATTTAGGTCGTCAGTTTCCTTCTCATTATGTATGTAGGAGCGGGAAACTTGAATTCTGGAACCAGTTTTATCGGGTCGCGCAAGAGGCGCGGCCCTTTTTTTTTATGGCGAAAATTCAAGTTGACACGATAAAGTGCATACGAGTAATGTTCTGGCCAGTAACTCAAAATCAACAGCAACAGTGCGCTCAGGGGACGCGATATGCGTAAGGCCAGCGAAGTTCAACGGTTTCCTCATTCCGCGGTTTTGTTCAAGTTTTGTCTCCGTGTCCTCGAGACCCGTCGGACAGACTCCAAAGTCCATGACCAGGATGTGGGCAATATCCTTGATTATAATCCAAGCGACACGAGTCACTGGAAGCGTGGCAAGAAGGCTGTTCGCAGCATCTTTGCACTTGAAGCGCTCTCGCGTGAGCTCGATGTTGATGTTGAGCTCATTGAAGACATCGCAAGCGGTGCACTCGATTTCGACGAAGCATGGTTTGATTTCTGTGAGTCCGAAGAAGAGTCTCGCTTGAGCAAAACGCAAGCTGGACTGACGTTCTCAAAGGTGCGTCGTGACAGGCAGCTTGTTCTCGAGCAAGTCGCCCAGGCACTGACGACTCGTGCGGGTACAGCAAGTGTTCCGGTGTTTTTGCCTGAATTGCTCAATGCCGTTCCCTTCATTCAAACAGTTCAGGCAGAGATGACCGATAGGCTTGCTCGCAGCAATCGCGTCAAGCCAGGTCAGTACGTGATTCGTTACCGGAAAGGCGACCTCACGGCGCACATCCGCTGTGCGATTGCCCGCGAAGTTGCACGGATCATTCTGATTTCAGAGCGCGAGCAGTTCAATCTTCCTCCCCGGACGGAAGAGACCGCCACGACAGAAATCATCGACCTTGCCAACGCATTGTTGGTGCCGTCAGAACTGTTGAAGGCCGAGCTGACCAAAGTCCCGGCGAGGGCAAACATGGTTCAGTATCTGTCGGACTTGTTCTGGGTTCCAAAGGTTGTGGTGCGGAGTCGCCTCGTTACTTTGCTCATGAAAGATGCAGTTGATGCGGTCTTCCAGGCGCCGACCATGTCGATGCCTCCGAAGCGTCCGATGATGGCAGTCAATTCGGAGGCATATTTGTCTGAAGACGATGCTCCATTTGGCAGCGGCGCTGACTTCGGCGAACAAGGTGGCCTGCAATAAACCCAGAATTCTCCATTTTGGAAAGGCCGATACACTTCGTATCGGCCTTTTTGTTGCAATTTATCGGTAAAAGTGAGTAATGATAATCCACTTGCAGTCATAACTGGCTAATCGTCCCAACGTCGAAGCAGAGGGGAATCGAAGGTGCATATCAAATCATCCTTCAAATCGTTTGATCCTTCACAATCCACACTTTCAGCCAGCCTCAAACCTCGTCGGGGCTCCGATGACGACGATGATGGCGACTTCGATGACGATGACTTTTCGGATGATGAAGATGAGGATGAAGATGGTGGTGGTGCTGCCAGTGCTGGGATTGCAATTGACCCCGAAAGTGCCAAGCCCAAAACCCTCACCCGCAAGGAAGCCATTGAGATTCTCCAGTCGACCCGTGATTTCGCCGGTGTCGATTTGCGCAAGGCGAACCTCACGAAGCTCGATTTCTCAAACTGCAGTTTTGCAGGTGCGAACCTTTCGTACGTCAATTTCAAGGATTCCAATCTTGAGGGATGCGATTTTTCGGAGTCGAGCCTTTGGAACGCCAATCTTGAGGGAGCGAACCTGACGCGCGCCAATCTTGAAGATGCCGACCTCGACTACACCAAATTGCGCGGAGCTGTTTTATATCGGGCCAACATTCGACGCGCCCAATTGCCAACCGATTTGATTCCGCGTGACGAGATTATGCGGTCGGTCAATGAAGGCACCAAAATCAGCCGCTGATTGGAAAGACAAAATCGACGATTGTTCCTGAGTCGCGACGTTGGGCATCCACGTTGCGATTTTGCTTTCAATATTTTGCTTCCGGTTTGCAATCAGCGCTTTTCAAATTCCAGACTGCCTGAGGTTCAAGGCAGATGTATTTTTTCAAACTTCTCCACGCATCGCTTTCGTTGATACCGCGAAATTTCTTACCATTGTAGGCACAACTGGTAGGATAGATGTCTTCGGTAATCACGTCATCATCCGGAAAACAATAGTCGGCTTGGCAACGGACTCTAGACTCGTCGTATTTTCTTTTTTGCTGATCCACGTACTTTCTCAGAAATGTACGAGCCTGTGATTCGTCTTTTCCTTTGGCGACGATGTCCTCGAGAAGGCAGACGTGCGGCTGATTGACTTTTGGTTGCGTTGGTTGATTCCTGGATGGATCTTGAGCTGTTTCTGCTGCCAATCGATCACATGTACTGCAATCAACGGATTTCATGTTTGCGGCAGGAAGTAGATAGTCAGTAGATGCACAAGCCGATGCGGTCAGCATCAATAAAATCAATAGCCGCTGGCACAAAAGATTCATGCCAGCAGTGATCCTTCCTTGAGCTCTTCGGCCACAAACACAGGCGTGATTTTTCCCGCCTGCGAATCCGTGGAGAGAAGCATTCCTTCAGATATGCCGAATTTCATTTTGCGCGGTGCCAGGTTTGATGCAATCAGAACCTTGCGGTTGACCAGTTCTTCAGGGGTGATCCATTCACGAATTCCCGAGAAAATTTGTCGTGTGCCAAGCTCACCCAATGAGACGCGCAGGCGCAGGAGTTTGGTTGATCCTTCCACGAGTTCTGCATTGATGACAGTTCCGACACGGATTTGAACCTTGGCGAAATCTTCGATGCCAATGGTCGCATCTGCTGGTTTATCGGTTGGATTTGCACCGCCACTTTTAGGCGCGGATGGCTGTTCGGGCTTTGTCTCGCTCATCTTTTTTTCCTGCTTCGCTGTCTGCGGCTGTGTCAGGTTGGCCGGCACTTCCATACGTTGAAACAAACGCGGGATTTCGTTGAGCTTGAAACCCGATCGAATGGAGTGGAATTCCCGAGCGCGACCCAAAGAGTTGTCCATTGATCTGGTGTCTTCGCCAATCGCGTTGAGTAGTTCTGTCATCCGTTCTGGGAAGTATGCAGCAGCCAAATAGCCAACTGACCTGATCACAGCCGTGCTGTGGGCGAGAACATTGGCAAGCCGCGCACGCGAAGCGCCGTCTGAATGCTTGCCCAATTCCCACGGTTTTTGTGTGGCAATGTACTTGTCGGTTTGGGCAATCAACTCCCAAATTTGATTGAGGGCGTCGGCCAGCCTGAATTCGTCGAACGCAGTTTCCACAGCTTCAGGCAATTTGAGTGCAGTTTCAACAAGTCTCTTTTCGTCTTCAATTTGATGCGAGAGTTGGAATTGCGGGATCACGCCATCGAAGTATTTCTCAACCATCACGAGTGTGCGCGAGGCCAGATTGCCGATTCCATTGGCCAGATCAGCATTGTATCTCTCAATAATCGTCTTGATTGTGAGGTCGACGTCCTCGCCTGGATTTGCCAAACGGAATGCGGAATTGATGAATGCGTCTTTACCCAAAGGCAAGAGATCTGCAGGCGAGATAACATTACCGAGGCTCTTGGACATTTTGTGGCCACCCGAAAGAAGCCAACCGGTGACGCAGAGCTTTGAAACCGGAAGATCGAGGGACAACAGGATTGCTGGCCAGAACAAGCCATGGAATTTGAGAATGTCGCGCCCAATCACATGCGTCGCATTCAGCCAGAAAGGACTGTTGCGAGCGGCCTGAACTCCGCCCACGCCAGTCACGTAATTTGGGAGAGCATCAAACCAGACGTAGGCAACATGGTTCGGATCAAATGGCAATTCAATGCCCCAGCTGGTGCGCGATTTTGGTCGCGAAATGCTCAGGTCGCCTTCAAAAGTTTCGCAGAGCCCCAGCAATTCATTGATGTAGCGTCGCTGGGTGACAATCCGTCCATTGCGGACGAGTTCGGTGATCTGCGGCAGATATTTTTGCACGCGGAAGTAGTAATTCCCTTCCTTTCGCAATTCAGTGGGCCGCTTGTGGACAAGGCAGTTGTTGTTTTCGTCCATTTCCTTTTGAGTGAGGAATGCTTCGCAGCCAACGCAGTAGCGTCCTTCATGCTCGCCAAAGTAAATGTCGCCCTTGTCGTGACAATGCTTGAGAATCTGCTTGACGTTTTCCTTGTGCTCGGTGCTGGTTGTGCGCATGAAAACATCATAAGAAAGCGTGAACTGCGAAAAAATTTCCTTCCATTTGACCGCAAGTTCGTCGACCAGTTTTTGCGTCGGTTTACCCTGTGCCTTGGCGGTTTCCTCGATTTTTTCTCCGTGCTCGTCCATTCCCGTCAGGGTTCGCGTGTCCATGCCGCGGTGTCGATAGTGCTGACTCAGGATGTTCATCAAAATCGTTGCGTAAACATGGCCTGCATGAGGCTCGCCTGAGGCATAATAGATCGGAGTGGTGAAGTATCTTGATTCTTTTTTCATGACAGGCCTCACAGGGACTTTTGCTTGAGCTGAGCCCAGAAGTCCGCAGATGATGAGAGGAGGTTTTTGATCGCGGTATATTCGGAAGAAGTCACTGGAAGATCCAGGTAACGCCTCGTGGCGGAAATGTCTCGTTTGGTTCTTTCGGCCTTGATTCCTGTTGCTGCCAATGCTTTGTTTTCAAGCAGCTGTTTGGCCTTCAGCGAGTATACTTCGAGCAAAGCTTCCGTTTCTGTCCGAAGGCTCCAGTCGGGCAGGGCGCCAATCAGCTTCTCCAGCGATTGGGCGACGAGTAGCACTGCTGCAAGTTGAGTTGCTGCTGGAACATCACTTTTGTCGAAATCCCTGTTGAGCCACTCTTCCGAAAGCTGCATTGCTGTTTGCAAAACTCTCAGGCCACAGCGTGAATCAACATGGCGCGATGCAATGCAAGCGAATGGACGGTCATTTGTGATCGATGGATGATCATACTGAAGTTGTGACCAACTCAGACGTTCAACTTCCACGCCAATTTCCTTTGAATCGCGGAGTCTCCAGGCGATCTCTGTTTCCGGGCGTGTGGGACGTAAGCCTTCGTACACTGCGCTGTCGACGTATATCCAATCAACAGCCACAGGTGCGGAATCCAGGTTTGCGCCTGTCTGCGCACCTGCCGGCACGGAAGGCTGTTGACACGCATAGAGGCCTGTTCTTTGTTTTGGAAACGCACTGCTGCGCAAACTCTGGCCTGTTGGAACGGAGATTTCTTCCTTGGTGCCGCTGAGTGTTGCAAGGCTCAGGCGATGCGCAGTCATCAAGCCATCATCTGATTCAATGACGTGCACGGAATCAGGCCAACTGGATGGCAGAATGGCAACCACGGAATTGAATCGAGTTTTCTGATAGCTCTTGTGACGGGCATTCAGGCAGATGAGCTCAGATGACAGTGGTTTTTGGAGAAATCTTTCATCGTGTGAAGCACGCCACAAAAGGCAATGCCCTGCTTTTTCGTCTCCGAACAATTCCAAAGATTGAGATTGAGTGGAACCCATCGGATGGCAAGTTGGTACTGTTGAAAGTGGACTCGCTGCCGCCGCCGCTGCTGCCGCCGCGGCTCCAACCTTGCGCGGCAGTTGTTTGGGTAAAGCAGAATCTTGCGTGATGCTTTTGATCGGTGAGCTGCACTTGGTGAACGGGCTGGGTTCAGTCAGCGAGGCGAAGGGTTTTTTCGGCTGCGCCTTGTTCCAACACTTGAGTCCACCAAATTCAATAATCGTTGCAGCATTGTCGAAATGAAGAGTCCAGGCCGTGGAAAAAATTTCCGGAGACCACGGCTTTTGAGTTCCGAGTCCACGCAATCCTTGTTGAATGGAAAGCGGCGGCGTGAATTCTCGAGCAGTTTCCACCCGACGCGGGCTCCTCAATTCGATCCACTCCGCCGTGTCAGTTCCAGACAGGATGGGTGGGACTTTTTGGTCGAGTTCGCCCGCGAGGAAGCCCAGTCTGCCGAAATTCTCGAAAAAAAAGTTTTCGGGAACCTTGTGAGCCTTTCGGAAAGGAAAAAGCCTGCCGATGGTTCTTGGAATCGCCTGTTCGAGAAGGTTCGGCAGATCATTTTTTGCGAAGTTGAGTCGCTGTGACCGATCTTCAAAAAGTTTGACCAGTGCGGTGACAATCTCGTTGGAATTGGAGTCGCCGGAGTTGCGACCCCAGCGCAATTGAGGCGAAAATGAAGCCACCATGCTGCCTTCATCTGTCGTGCCTGTCTTTTTTTCCGATGCAGCGGTGGCGGCGGACTCGGGTAAGCAAAACAAGTACACCCCGGCCACAAGTGTGGTCAGGGCGAAAGGTTTGCTGGAACGGAGGAAAATTCTAGGACGCATGCGGGCGACCCACTGGACTGCTTAGTCCTTGTACTTTTTAGAAACGCGCTCGATGTTTTCCGCCAGACCAGGGATGTTTTCCATGTGGTGGATGCCGACAACGCCGGCAGCGATTTCGCGCAGTGCCGTAACAGCTTCTTTGTTTCTGCATTCGACCAGCGGGTCGCTGCCCTTTTGAAGCTGGCGCATACGACGAGCAGCCAACATGACCACCGCAAAGCGGTTTGGAATTCTGTCGAGACAGTCCTGAATCGAAATACGTGCCATGTCTCAGTTACCTCAAAAAAAAGCCCATATTCATCGCCTTCTATCGAACGCTCCGGGCCGAGTCAACCGGTTGTGAAGCAAATTCGAGTCCCCCCTGAGGGAGGGGTGGCTTGACACCAGGATCGTGCATCAAGTGTGCCGGCGAGGCTACACTCGCAATGGTCAAAAGGGAGACACTCCATGTTTTATTTCAGAAGGTTGGCAGGATCATTCTGCCGGGCATCTCATTCCCCGCTTTTGGGGTTCATGTTCAGTTCAATCTGCATGACCCTTGGCAGTTTTCTGCCGGTTTTGGGAGCATTTGCCGCGGAGCCAGCTTCTGACAGCCTGGGTGTTGCTTTTGATGCCCGACCCAGAACCGTCGACCCCAGATTTGTTTCAACCGATGCCAACAGTCAGTATTTGGAACCAATGCTGTTTCTACCCCTCTTTGGATTCTCGGAGAGTGGCTTGCCACAGGGTGTGGTTGCTGAGACCTTCAGCTTTCAGGGACCCAAGTCGCTGATTATAAAAATTCGCTCCGGATTGCGTTTCCGTTTGGGTCGCAACATCGATGCTGATGATGTTGTTGCCACCTATCAATTCATTCTGGGTCGATCTGGTCTCGCCCTTCCCGCAAGTCCCAGGCGGGGGGCATTTGAACGTGTGGAGTCTGTGAGCAAAATATCTCCAGACGAAGTGAAGTTCATTCTGAGCGAACCGGATGCTTCGCTGGTGTCCAATCTTGTGGTGGGGATTTTACCCAAAGAGGCAATGGCGCTTCCACCCGATGGAATTTTTGCCGACAAGGGTTTTGAGTCTGGTCCTTTCGTTCTCGAGTCCATGGGAGAGATTGATTGGATTCTGCGGAGAAACGAAAAATACACGGGAGCACCATTCGGAGGTGCTTTTCCCGGGCTCAAAAAAATCGTTTTTAAAATTCTGACCGACAACAACACCCGATATGCAGCGTTGCTCAAGGGCGACGTCGATCTTGTTCAGAATGGTCTCGATACCGACAAGATATCTGAATTCAGCAACAAGAGATCCGATGCCTTCAATGTTCAATTGCGGACTTCTGATTCCACGGCATTTTTGGCGTTCAATCTCAAAAACAAGTTGTTGTCTGACGTGCGGGTGCGCCGAGCCATCGGGTTGGCAATCAATCGCGAGGAAATTTTGCGATTCACTCTGCAGGGTCTTGGACAAGTTGCAGATTCTATGTTTCCACCCGGTCACGAATATCATTTTGCAAATTCAAAGGCCTTGAATTTCAATACCCGGGAAGCTGAGACTCTGCTTGATGCTGCTGGTTTTCCAGATCCTGATGGAGTCAAGGGTAAAAAGGAGCGAGCATCGTTCACCATCACGGTTCCACTCAATCGTGAACGGATTGCCGTTGCAAAGGCAATTGCTGGGCAACTCAAGAATGTTGGACTCAAAGTGAAGGTTGAGGTTCTCGAATTCAATGCTTTCATGAAACACCTCAACGAAGGCAACGTGCAGGCCTGGATAGCGCCGTGGACGGGTTACAAGGACGGGGATCACCTGCACTTCGTTTTCCATTCCAGCCGAATTCCGCCAAATGGGGCAAATCGCGGCTTTTATTCAAACAAGAATCTCGACAAGCTTTTGGACGACGGCAAATCCGAGGCGAGACCTGCGGCTCGAAAAGCCTTGTACCAGAGAGCACAAAGCATACTTGCCGAAGAGCTGCCCTATGTTTTTTTGTGGCACCGGATTGGACATGTTGTGACAAGCAAAAACGTCAGCGGTTTCAAAATATTTGCAGACGGAAGATATTCCTCACTCACCACAACCCAGAAACGGTGAGAGCATGTGGCTGAGATGGATGGTCTTGCCGGCACGATTCGTCTTTGTCCTGCTGTCGGTTGTGACGCTCATTTTTTTCATTCAAAGGATGATTCCAGGAACACCCGCCGACGCTGTTTTGGGTCCCGATGCGGCATTGGTTCAAAAAATGAAATGGATGCATGACAATGGCTTGGATTTGCCATTGAGTGATCAGTACGTAGCGTATCTCAAACGATTGTTGCAGGGAGATCTTGGGACGAAAATTGTAGATGGAAAGCCGATTGCTCCAATTTTGAGGGAGCGTCTTTCTGCCACTTTCAAATTGGCCGGATCTGCATTTTTATTCTCGCTCGTTTTTGCCTTTGCATCTGGAGTTTTGGGTGCGATGCGACCGGGATCGCGCACGGACAATCTTCTCGCGTTGGCTTCACTCGTGTTGGTTTCTGCGCCCGTCTTTATCACCGGGACACTTTTGCTTTGGATCTTTTCCGTCAACTTGAATCTTTTTCCGCTCACTGGAAATGGTGGTGTAAAGGCGTTGTTTCTTCCTTCAGTGACTTTGGGCGCGGCTTTGGCCGCCACAACCGGAAGAATGATGCGGGCAATGCTTCTGGATGTGATGTCGGAAAACTACATTCGAACCGCGCGTGCAAAAGGGGTTGGATTTGCTGGACTATATTTCAAGCACGCGCTCAGAAATGCAGTTTTGCCTGTGTTGGCCATTCTGGGTTTGCAGTTGGCTGGATTGTTGGGTGGGACGGTGATCACTGAACAGGTGTTTACCTGGCCGGGACTTGGAAGCCTGATGATCGAGGCTGTGAATCAGCGTGACTACAATCTTGTCTCAGCCTGCGTGATTGTTCTTGCGACGATTCACGTGCTGGTTGCCTGGCTGGTTGAGTTGCTGCAAAGGATCGTTGATCCGCGGACGGAAATCCGATGAACATTCATCAACAGGCATGGCGCGTCATCCGTTCAAAATGGTCTTCGATGCTTGGCTTCCATGTTTTTTTGATTTGGACGTTTGTTGCCATTCTGCCGCTTGTGTTTCCCGATTTGTCGGATATTGATGTGAAACTTCCTTTCACCCGGATTCCGCCTGCTCTCGATATTTCCGAGCCAGTGGGTTGGCTGGGATATGATGCTGTGGGCTCGAGCCTGCTGTTGCAGATCGTAAATGGTGCCAGTGTCTCCTTGATTGTTGGCGTTGCCACTGTGGTCGCAAGTTTGTCGATAGGTGTGCCACTCGGCGCACTTGCGGGCTACCGGGGTGGTTGGATTGACGATGTTGTTGGCCGCCTCATGGATGTATTGCTTGCTTTTCCTCCATTGGTTTTGCCACTGGCCATCGCGGTGTTTTTTGGTGGTGGCCTGGCCACTGTTGTTTTCGCCTTGTGTGTGGGCGGCTGGATTGGCTCGGCGAAAATCGTTCGTTCGCAGTTCCGTAGCCTGAAAAACTCGGATTTTGTATCAGCAGCTGTGGCCGCCGGTGCCTCTCCGGCAAGGGTCATGTTTCGCCACATGCTTCCCAACGTTGTTTCTCCTCTTCTGGTTCATGCAACCTTCAGCATGGCGGGGGCTGTTTTGGCCGAGGCGGGCCTGAGTTTTCTGGGACTTGGGTTGGGTGACGGTCACGTCTCCTGGGGCGGAATGTTGAATGATGCCCGTGCCTACTTGATTGAATCACCCCACATGGCTATTTTCCCGGCGTTGGCGATTCTGAGCCTGGTTTTGGCACTCAATTTTCTGGGTGAGAGCTTCAGAACGGCGTTGGATCCCAGGCAGTCGGATCTGATGAAGGGTGAATGACACCGGGAAACTGGTTTTTTGTGAAGAGGTGTAGGATGAGCGGTTCTGAAATTCTTGTACCGGTATCGGTGGGCGAACTGCTCGACAAAATCACGATTCTCCAGATTAAGAACGAACGCATCAAGGATCCAACAAAACTGGTCAACATCCGCAAGGAATTGGATGCGCTTGTTGCGACCTGCCGAAAGAACGCTATCGATGTCGCTCATCCGTTGGTGGGTGAGTTGAAAAAAATCAACGAGACGCTTTGGGTTGTGGAAGACGATATCCGTGACAAGGAACGAGCAAAGCTTTTCGATCAGCAGTTTATTGAGCTTGCGCGTGCGGTGTATGTGACCAACGATCGTCGATTTCAAGTGAAGGCACAAATCAACAAGGCCATGGGCTCTGCCTACGCCGAAGAAAAGAGCTACCAGCCTTATTGAGGAGGGTAGGTTTCAATCTTTTTATTCTCTCATCACATCTGGATTTAGAGGCGATCGCCTCGCGTTTCAAAACAAAAACCAGAGCCCACCCAGAAAATCAATCATCTTGATTCCAGAGACGTTTGCGGAACCTGTGAAAATGAATGTGTAGTTTGAAACCAATGCTATCCGGAGGTTTTGACTGATGGAAAAATCAAGCTGTCCATCGGTACCAACATAGTTGGTTGTTCCCTCCGGAAAAAACTTGGAACCCGAATCTGATTTTATCATGAAAGTATAATTGAATGTTGGGCCAAGCGTAACCCCAAGGATACCCTTGGCATATCGGAATCCCAAGCGAGTAAAAAGTTCGCCATTGAACGTCTTTCCGCTGAATTCTCCGGTTTTGTCGTTGACGCCAAAAGTCTTGAAACCACGAAACACCGGACCCATTCCGAATGTGAAACCTTCTCGGGAATTGCGGACATTTCTTGAAGGTGCAGAAAACCACTCATATGTCAGCCTGCTTTGGTATCGAACAATGGAGATGTTTGAAGAGCTCAGTTGGGTGGCTCCTGCAAGAAACATGAGCCCGTCATCGGGAATATTCCTGGAAAATATGGCGGCATCCGGGCCCTTGGCGATATCTGGGCCCTTTTTGTTCGGTTTTGACGATTCGGATGTTTCTTCTGAAGACCCTGTCGTCAATGTTGAAGAAGTGGAAGGATTTGCAAAGTCGTAGGGCTTTTTCAGCAACACCTCGGCACCTTCCAGTGGTAACTGGCAATGTGCTTTTTTGAGAAGAGCATCGATGGTCTTTCCGCTCGCTCTCTCGATGCGGGCAGGAATCGCACTGTTGTCTCGTCGCACCCAGACGATTGAGCCCTGCTTCAGGAGCAGAAAATTTATGTTTTCGGTCGAGATCGTGATCTTGCATTTGTTTTGCGTTGTAATCGTGACCTGCCCATCTGCTTCCTGATTTTTGGGCTTTTCATCGTTGGCTTCGTCTTGGGGTTTGGGTGCTTGAGGAGCAACGGCTTCAGATTCTGCTCTTGCCTCGCGAAATGCGAAGTTTTGCACTAAAAAAATCATGAAAAAGGAAAGAACCCCGGGGATTTTTCTGCAAATCAAGTCATCACCTGCAAATTGTAAGCTTGAACTTCAATTTAAACGTGAAAAGTGTCTTTAAACAAGGATGGAGCCTCCGACAGGATTTGAACCTGCGACCCTCGCATTACGAATGCGATGCTCTACCAGCTGAGCTACAGAGGCGAGGAGTGAGGCGGAAGAAGTGGTGGCGCCTCCCAGAATCGAACTGGGGACACGTAGATTTTCAATCTACTGCTCTACCGACTGAGCTAAAGCGCCAACGTGGTGAGGGTCCTAATATAGGGCCGAATAGGCTGTCAAGCATCACGGGGCTATTTGCACAGTCGATTCGACTGTTTTCAAGAAAACTCATCAGTTTTGCAGCCTTTGCTGTTTCGGTCCGAAGAATCAAGCGATGCCCTTGCCTGACCTGGTCGCTGAGCTTTTCGCTCCAATGGGATGTCCTCGGGCAGAGCAATGTTGCCGTCGATTTTGCTGCAGCATCGGTTGGAGCTGCCACGTGAATCCCCCACAAGGGCAGTGCTGCCTTGCCGAGTCTACCCGTTGCCTCGGCAAGGCAGAGTGTTCGGAGCGTTGCCATGGTCAGCGCACGTTGCCGATCCACTTCCTCCGGCCAAGGCTGAACTTTTGCAGTCCTCGATGCAACAGTTTGAGAGTTGCAGGCTGTTGCACTGAACCGAGAACCCTCTTTTTCCAGCGCGCTCCAAATGTTGCGAAGATTACTGTCCTGCTGTCGCGACTGGGACTCAATTCTCTGATTGAGAAGACCTCTTATCCAGAGTGGGGCCGAGAGCAGCGTGCACAATAGTGGCAACGCTACAATGAGTTCCATCAGTGCCTGACCTCGAATTTGGTCAAATTTCATCTTCGAGGTCTTCAACTGAAATCGTCCAATTCGGAAATGCGGATTGAGGAGACAAGCCATTTCGAGTCCAGATATCTGGAAGCGAAAAGCCAGGACAAAGTCCTTGCGACTCTTTCTTCGCGCTCTTTTTGCAAAAAGCGGCATGGGTCAAAACAAATTTTTTTCCTCCGAAAGGGGATTCCATGCTCTCCCGCTTCACAACTGCCGTGGTTGTTCCCAATGGTAGAAGGCCGTCATTCAACACGAAGTCTTCGTCAATTCGAATGAGAGTCATGCCATCGGCTGGATCAAAGTGAACCGTCAGCGGCCTCAGATCTGTCATTTGTCGAAAGGGTGGAGCTGAAAGGAATGTCTGTCGCGCCGCAAATTTGCAACCATCGCCTTTGCGGGAAAATAACCCCCCAGGTCTTATTTGACCTTGGTTTACAAACAAAAGACAGACTGTCTCGGTAAAGGTCAATGGATCAAGTTTCGAAAGCATTTCGGGTGGCAATCGTCGGATGGCTATCTTGTTCGCGGCTACAAGTTTTCCCAGGGCCTGGCCAGCGAGTGGGGCAGCGGAGAGAAATACAGAAAAGTTTTTTTCCAGCAAAGTTCTTGGCAAATCTTTTTCCCAAAGTGGACTGCTTGCGGCGATGTCCAGCGATCTTCCCGCTGCAGATAGATAAACGTCACCAACCAGACTGAGAATCTTGGCAACGCGAAGATTGTTTTCAGCAATCGAGTTCAACACGCTGGCAGTCGTCATCTTTCGCTTGTACAATTCCTGAAATTCAGCCTCATCCCGAGAAAGATTTTTGGAAGATGAGAATAAAAAACTCGCGAGAGAAATTCCCAAGGCTGCGAAAAGAGCCATGAGTAGAGCCAGCAATGGCAAAACTTGACCACGCTCGCTAATGGATGATGACCCGCTCTGGATGGAAACGACTGCATCATTCATGAGACCCACCGTTTGTTGATGCAACCTTGAAATAAGGAACAAGGGAAATGCTTGGCTCACGGCTGGAGAATCCAATCAAAGAGATTCCTCTGGAGGTTCCCGAATTTTGAGTCGTAAATTGTCCAAGACAATTTCTGCGATCCGACACTATGCGCAGCAGAGGTTCAAGCCAGCTCTTTATGCAAACCTGAATCTTGACTTCGTTTTTTGCCTGTTTCCGCTCGAAGGTCGGACCCAAGACAGACACTCTGATTCCATTGAAAGGAATTGACTTGGGATCGCCGTTCGGAAGCATCCATGCAAGAACGGATTTCTGTAATAATGAGTCCACATTGTTGGCGATCTTCTCCTCGATGGCTTTTTTTTGGGTGTTCTCCGGCACCGAAAAAGTCCCAACGAGAATGTTTTGGAGACTTGAATACGAAAGTTCAGCCGCTCTGGCCTGCGCAAGCAGGTTTAGCGAATTTTCGGTGGCCTGGAGTCGGAATAGCTCATGCACTCCGGCAGCTCCTGCACAGATGATTGGAATGCAGATTGCAAACTCAGCGACAGACAATCCATTCCTCCCTTTCGGCTGATGAGCCAGATTTTGATGATTTGCGGCGACCCTGATTGTACTCACTGATCGGACCGCATCTCATGGGATCGATATCGGTTCCTTGAGTTATTTGAGGTTTGACGGGAACCGGTGTTTGAATCGTGTTTTGTAAAAATCCTGAATCCGAAGATTTCATCTCTCCAAAATTCTTCCCATCTCTTGATGACAACGGTTTCTGGTCGGGGTTTTGGGATTTGTATTCTGTGTTTTGTCTTTCAGAAACGGCATTTTGGCTGGCTTCGGGTGGGAAATTTGAGTTTAGTGACTTGAAGCTATTTCCCCAGAATTTTAATCCGGTCAAAAGCGCAAGGGCGAATGGGATCAAGACGATAATCCAGACACCAAAGTGCTTTGGTCCCAGAGTCAAGAATCGGTGCGGTCTGATCAACATTGAATGAACAGAATCAAAATAAAATGACTCGAAAGATCTGAAAATGCGTTGTCCTCCATTATCATCAATTCTAATCAGATTGCCGTCTGTGGAAATGCGGGAGTGATTTTTTTCACTTTTGGTGGATGCGATGTAGGGCTGAAGAGTCGCAAGATTGAGAGCCATGAGTTGGCTCTCAAAATGTCTTCCGTTTGCCGCGGGAAGAGCGGAATATTCAAAGCGCAGGAAAGGCAAGAGAGTCAGTCTGAACCAGTAGGTTCCGCCAATGAATTTTGCAGGTATGGAAACCGAAAGTATCCTTTTCTGAAGTTCCTCAAAACCCTGTTCCTGGATAAAAGGATAAAAGCCTTGGATGATGAAGTCCTCAATGGCCCTCAGCGGTCTTGTTCCAATGTGAAAATATTTTTTTTCGAGGTCAATCGTCAGGTTCATTCAATCCAACCAATGCTGTTCAGGTTGTTCATTGGTTGGATTGCCTTTGACCTCGACAAACGGTGGCTGTTCGGGAAGTCCGATTTTGTTTCGAACTGCGATCCAAAGCTCGGTGCCGCTGTCGTGTGATTCCCGGCTCTTGAAAATTTCTCCCAGGATGGGAATGTGCCCCAGAATTGGAACTTTGGAGACTGATTTTGCTTTTGTGCTTTGATTGATCCGCGTTAAAAAAATGTGTTCATTTGCACGTGTGGAAATTTCTGTACTGAGAACACTTTGCTCGAGATTTGAGACCGCGTTTGCATTTACTTCTGTGTTTGGACTTGAGATTCGGATTTCAATTTTCTCATTTATAATGTCTCGTCCGATGATGTTCGGTTGGACGCTTACGGTGAGTCCGTAATTTTGAGAGAAGAATTTTTGATGCTCTCCCTGGGTCTGGAATAGCCACTCGCCACCGGTTTGTACCTCGCCCTTTCCGCCGTTTGAAACCACAATGGTGGGTTGGGCCAATTGCTTCAGAACGCCTTTGTGAGCGAGCGCTTCAAAGACAAGGTCGGGGAATCTGATGCCCATTCTTGGGCCGAGTTTGAACGTTCTCATGAAGTCGGAGAACCCCGCATGCGCGAGCTCAGACCCCTGGTTCGAGTTTTTTGATACGGGAGAGATTCCAATTTTGTCGAGTTGACTGGTGTTGATTCTAAAAAAAGTGAATTGTGCCTCGATGAGAGTTGCATCTGATTTGTCGATTTGTATATTTTCGACAAGTCGACTGAGAACGGAGCGCAACTGTAGTTTTGTAAGGTTCAGTGTCTCTTCGTTTGCAACGCTGCCCGAAATGCTGAGTCCCCCGGGAATAATCTCTAGCTCGAGGCCTTTTCTCCGAGATTTATGGAAGAGTGTTTCAAAGAACTTTCTCTGAATTTTAGAAGCGTCCTCGGATTGATTGTATCTGGGCAGGCATTCGTCCCGGCCCAGACAGGCATCGACAAGTGCCTTGAATTGTGCGTCGTTGTTCAGAAGCCCGAAGATAACTATCCTTCCGTTGTCGATTACAGTCTCGAAACCTCCCCTTTTTTGCAGTTCTCTTGCGAGTCGAACCAACGAGCCGCTGCTGAGTGATGCCGGGGCTTCATGAAAGGCATCTTGCAACCCTACTTGAAAAATCCAGTCGCGGGTGGAGCCATCGTGAAATCTCGCCGAAAGTTTCGAGATTCCGCTGCGCAGACCGGTCACGAGAATTTTGCTGGTGTCACCGATGCGTTGGACGTCGATAATATCGGGTTGAGAGATGTCGAGACTTCGGGGTGATTGGTCCAATTGCACCTCCTTGTTTTCACCCACAGGCAATTTGATTGGACCTTTTGCAGCAATCGCGACCGAAGAGATCAAGAACGTCAACAGCAGGGACAACAGGACGATTGCATATTTCACTTTTGAGTTCGAAAATCGAACTCCCTTTTTTGTTAATGGGAGTGTGATAACCAAATCACTCGAATAGCTTGAATCATCAGACGCCAAAGTGATTTCTGGTTTTTGAACGAATTCGGCAATCCATTCGCTGCATCCGGACGAAATAAAAATCGAGTTTTCTGGACAGGAAATGGGTTGCGAAACGGGATTGAAATTTTTGTTCAGCTTCAACATCCAAAGGTTGGATTTGAGTCCGAACGTATGCAGAATGCAAGGAGTTTTATAAATAATAGCGCAGTTTTGGCCAATAAATGAGAATCCGAAAACACCCTTTTTCTTTTCACTAAAGGTTGTTGGCCTTTTCAGTTCGTAGACCGCATCGTTCTGATTGAATTTCTTGAAGTACGTTTTCATGCTGAAAAACCTCGCTCAAGCGCTATCCCATTGATTAGTAATCTTGAATAAACCCTTTCTTTGGCTGTTTTTTTTCATGCCTGATCGATTTTTGTCGTGGTCAACGCAGTTTGATTGCGCTCGACTAATTGCTTTGACAGACCTTGGTCAAATTGGAGGTGTCAAATGAAGATGAATGAAAGAGGCCAGGGATTGACGGAATACGCAGTGCTTTTGAGTGTTGTTGCAGTGGCATCGATAGCCGTGACGGCGCTTTTTGGTGCTGCCCTGAAGTCCAAGATAGCCTCGCTGGGGGCTGCAATCGCAGGCAAGACTGCAGCCGAGGTGAGTTCGTTCGAAAAGCAGGCGCAGCAAAAATCCGAGGAAGCCCGAAAGGCGGCTGAATTTGTCGATGGCATGGAAATTGGCGAACGTGAGTTGGCGCCTTCAAGGAGCAATTCTGGTGCGTCACGTTAATGCCGGG
>JBMSQQ010000071.1:0-17465 GCA_049423385.1 Silvanigrellaceae bacterium
ATGATGCCCTCGAGCTGCTCTCGGTCGGTCACATGGTGCGAACTCGGATAAATCGCGCAACGTTTGACGCGTTCGATGATTGTTCCGCGCAGCGCGTCAATCCAATGCAGCTTTTCGATTTTGCGGCCGAAGAAGGAAATTCTCAGCGCTTTTTCACGCTCGTGGCTTGGGATGATTTCGACAACGTCACCACGTACCCGAAATTTTCCGCGCTCGAGGCTGATGTCGTTGCGGGTGTATTGGATTTCGACAAGCCGGGCGAGCAATTCATCGCGGCCAATGCGGTCACCTTCCTCGATCATGACCATCGCCTTGAGGTATGCCTCGGGGTCACCAAGGCCATAGATGCAGCTCACGCTCGAAACGATGATCACGTCGTTGCGTTCGAGCAAACTGCGGGTGGCAGCGTGGCGCATCTTGTCGATGTCTTCGTTGATGGTGGCGACTTTGTCGATGAACGTGTCGGTGCTCGGCACGTACGCTTCGGGTTGGTAGTAGTCGTAGTAGCTGATGAAATATTCCACGGCATTGTTTGGGAACAACGCCTTGAATTCCTGGAACAGCTGGGCGGCAAGGGTTTTGTTTGGCGCGAGAATGAGCGCCGGTCTTTGGGTTTGCTCAATGACGTTGGCAATCGTGAACGTCTTGCCCGATCCTGTCACACCCAAAAGGATCTGTTCACTGACCCCGGCCTCGACGCCATTCACGAGGCTTTCAATGGCCTGCGGCTGGTCACCCATCGGTTCCAGTTCCCAGCTCTTTTCAAATCGGTCCGGACGTTCGTGCGAGTCAGATTGCATTGGTTGAACTCTGCCTGTGTGTATGCCACATTAACGCTTTCAGGCGTAGCACAAGACCTACCTCGGACAAAGGATTTCATGGCATGGCGAGCACCCGACAATATCTGACATCCATCTCTGACATCCACGCAGAGCGCGTGCCTCTGGGCAAAGTGACGATTGCCGGTTGGGTGAGAACCCGGCGGGCCTCCAAGAAGTTTTCGTTCCTTGAGGTCAATGACGGCACAAGCGGGCGTTCCATCCAGGTTATAGTCGATGCTTCATTGCCTAATTATGAAGCTGATTTGTCGCGTTTGACCACGGGTTCGTCGATTCGGGTCGAGGGGCAATTGGTGGCCAGCCCGGGGCAGGGGCAAAAGTTCGAAATCCAGGCAACCGCTGTGAAGGTCTATGGGTTTGCAGATCCTGAAAAATACCCTCTCCAGAAAAAAGACATGACCTACGAATATTTGCGCGATGTGGCCCATCTGCGCGGTCGCACGGCGACCTTCTCGGGTGTGTTCCGCATCCGCGCACGGGTCAGTCAGGCGATTCACCGGTTTTTTTCAGATCAGGGTTTTTATTACATCCACTCGCCGTTGCTGACGACCTCCGATGCCGAGGGGGCAGGTGAAACCTTCCAGGTCACAACTTTGCCAATGGACAAACTCCCGCGCACTCCGGCAGGTGGTGTGGACTTCTCGCAGGACTTTTTTGGCTCGCCCGCGATGTTGTGCGTCACGGGTCAGCTGGAGGCCGAGGCGCTCGCTTTGGGCATGGGCAAGGTCTACACTTTTGGCCCGACCTTTCGCGCCGAAAATTCCAACACCAGCCGGCATTTGTCTGAGTTCTGGATGATTGAGCCTGAAATGGCTTTTTATGAAATTGAAGACAACATGCAGCTTGCGCAGGACATGATCCGTTACGTTGTCAAAGACGTTCTGGACAATTGTGCCGACGATCTTGAGAACATCATCGCCCGCAATGGCGTTGAAACACGTGAGTATCTGAAGATGGCGCTCGAGCGGCCATTTGTGAGGGTCACCTACACCGAGGCTGTCGACATTCTGAAAGCCTGCGGCCGCTCGTTTGAATATCCGGTCGAGTGGGGCGAAGATCTCAAGAGCGAGCACGAGCGTTATCTGTGTGAAGAACACTTCAAGGCGCCGACGATTGTCTACAACTATCCCTCGGTGTTGAAGGCATTTTACATGTACCAAAACGACGACGGCAAAACCGTGCGGGCGATGGACTTGCTGATGCCCGGAATTGGTGAAGTGATTGGTGGCTCGCAGCGTGAAGATCGCGAAGATGTTCTGATCGAAAAAATCAAGGCCAAGGGTCTCTCGCCTGAACATATCGAGTGGTATATCGACCTGCGCCGCTTTGGTGGTGTGCCACACAGTGGTTTCGGACTGGGTCTCGAGCGTTTGCTTGTGTGGATCACCGGCATGGGCAACGTGCGCGACGTGATTCCCTTCCCGCGTGTGCCCGGAAGCTGCAAATTCTGATTTTGCAGTGCCACCTGTTTTTCGTCAGGGCAAAATTACGTATTTCACGATAAATTCAAAGTTTGTGTTGGTAGAGGTGATCCAGGTCGCGAGAGCGCTTGGATCACCAGACGCAGGCGTGGCTTTGTTGTAGAACCAGACCTTGAACTCAAATGGTGCCTGTTTCGCAAGGATCATTTCCTCTGCCACCGGCACCAGAGCCTCCGATCCCAAACCTGTCTGATCGAAATCGAAAATCAATTTGTTTGTTGTGATTTCTGTTGACGGAACGAAACAACCCACGTTCCGAAATGCACACCATTCCCTCTTCGAAAGTGATGCTGCAGGCGAATTTGCTATCGCCTCTTCCATTTTCACACGGTCGAGAATTTGTGCGGCTGCTGCATTCTCATGTTTGTACAATGTCGACAATGAAGGTGACATCGAGTTGTACAACAATGCATTCCCCAAAGTGACGACCTGCATCATGGAATTTGCGATGCTGGTTGGAAATGCGGATTGCCAGGTCACTTCCAGATTGTTTTTGAAATTGGCGTCACAAATAACCATTTTGCCGCTGTTGATTGCGCTGGTGGCTGAAGAAGAAAACACTTCTTTTGGATAAAGAGTCAGTGTTGCAAGCTGCAGTTCGTTCTTCGGAGCCACGAACCCAGGTCCCTGCACCGAGTCTGCTCGTGTTTCCATGTGAAAGAGTTGCGATTGAACACTTCCGGTCGCACAGGCGATGTTTTGATTGTATTTTTCGACGTTCAGATTCAATTGCCAGGGTGCCGGTTTCGATTTTTCCTTGAGCTCTATGTTCTCAAAGCTCAGCCACGAGGTTGTCTGCGTCATGGTGGAAACCAGATTGTTTGGTACGTCGAAGTGGAACGAGATTGGATTTTTTGGCCCTGCAAGAACAACGTTGGGTTCGTCGACGCTGAATTTCGCAGAGGTGCCATTGGCAGCCAATGAGTTGGCCTGACCATCCATTTCAATGTTGGGATTGCTCATCACGACTTTGGTTTCTTCGGTAAAACCAGAGACTGTGCATTCTGCTGAGACCGTGTCGGGTACAAGCCCTGCTACGGACAAGAGTCGACAGTCACCGACAAGGTTCGCTCCGGCCACTTCGATTGTCGGCAACTCCTGTTCATTCGAGGCAGAGCCTGGAGCTGGATTGGTTTGTGGGCTTTCCTTTGCAGGAGAGTTTTTCGAAGCGCCTTTGCCTGAAAAAGGAGACTTCCCAAGAAACGTTTGCACTGAACAGCCTGCGAGCATCAGCATGATGCAGGCGAGTGGCATGCCAGATTTGATTTTTTTCACGAACATTTCCGCTTTCGCCCCCTACCACTGCCGGGTTCGGATGGAAATTGGAGAAAGTTGAGAGGATTGTCTTAAAAGTCAGTCTTTTTGTGGATTTATAAGAATTTCAAAACTGAAGTGCTCGAGGCTTTTGAATTCGAACGCCGTCACTTGATGTAACGCAGCATTCCCGCGGCAGCGCTGTTTTTTTTCAACCGCAACAACTGTGCCATTGTCGATGGCGAGATGCCTTCTTCGACCTTGAACTGACAGGATGCCATCTCACGTGTGGGCTTTTTGAAAAGCCGGTTCACCCGGAGTCCGTCGCCTGTCACGTGGATGGCCACTTCACCCAGGGTTGCAAAAGGCAATTTGGCGCATTCAGCAGGCTCGATGTGGGGTTTTACGTCATCGCCATGCAATTGCTTGCGCAAGAGCGCCTGCAGAACATCTGCTTCATTTTTTTGGCGAAGCAATTTGAGGAGCATTTCAGGAGTGGTCGAAAAATCGTTGATCGACAACATGCGCCCCGATCGCAAATCGAAGGTTATGAGTTGTTCGCTCCCACCTTGTGGGTTACAGGTGTCACCCTGTCGATAGCGAACGGTCAAAAAGCCACCGCGCAGATATTCCACCAACGATGTCTCAGAGACCGTCTCACAGGGTTCCTTGCTGCCCATCGATTTGGTGATTTGAGTTTCAAAAGGGCGACCTTCCGCAGTCCATTTTCCCAAAAGCTTGACCACCAGCGGCTCTGCATTGGCGGGAACACCCTCCATTCCGAGGAAGATTGTTTCGCAGATCATTTCCGTGTTGACGGCACCCGGTTCCAGACAAGCTCCATTGTCATAACAGATGTCAACGGATTTCGGTTTGGACTCACGGATCGACACAGCTGCTTTCTCGAGAGCATCCAGACGCTGAAACAACAGTGCGCGCGGAGACGAGCAGCGGATGCTTTCGGTTTTTCCGGGCAAAGGCGAGAACCAGGCATCCGCATAGAGTTCCCAACGCTTTTGATGGGAGCGGAGTGCGGGCCGCGCACCCTCGGGGATCAATTTGTCGATCGCCTTGATTGCTTTTTCACTGCGGTCAAGAAACCGGGCAGCGGTCGGATCCTCGCAGGCAATGCGCGAGATCGGTTGATTGGTGATTTGAGCGCATTCAGACGACTTCATGTTTGCCGTTGTTGCGAGAACCGGGACAATGGTCACGAATTGGCCCACAAATACCAACGTTGTGGTCATGATGCGACACAGGTTCACGGGTGCCTTCCTTTCGCGGTCGGTTGAGTCGACAAAGGGATTGTAAATCAACGCGAGCGCATATCAAAGACGCCGTCCCACTCGCCCTCGGCAGGTGGATTTTGCTTCATCCGGACAGCACGGTCGAGGTAGAGGGCGGCCACCTTGTCGGCCGGATTTTCGTCGAGATTCTTTTTCCAGCCTTCAATGGCCACATCCCAGTGTCCCGCATGAAAGGCTCGCATGGTGTTTTCGTGCCGTTCAAGCGTTTTGAGTTTCATTTCGCGGACATGAGGATGGTCGGCATTGAAAATTTCGACGATGTTCAAAGCACGGCTGAAGCCCTGTGGGCGAACCTTGCCAAGTGAACGGAAATCGAATTGGCGAGGGTTTTGAGTGAGGATGATGGAGTCCTGGCTTGTGACAAGTCCCACGGAAAAGATCTTGGTGATTCCTTCAAGTCGGGATGCGAGGTTGACGGAATCCGAAATCACCGTGCCTTCCATGCGATGTTCATTTCCAAGGGTTCCCAGCATCAGTGGGCCATGGTGCACGCCGAGGCCAATGTTGATGGGGCTTCTGAACGTAGTCTTGCGACTGTTGTTGAAATTTTCAAGTTCCCTTTGGAGTTCGACAGCGGCCAGTAGTGCATCGTCCGGGCGATTGGGAAACAATGCCATCACTGCATCACCAATGTATTTGTCGATGAATCCGCAGTGTTGTTGAATGATGGGATTCACGGTTGCAAAATAACTGTTGAGGAAATCAAAGTTCTCCTTGGGAGAGAGCGTTTCCGAAATTTTGGAGAACTGCCTGATGTCGAGGAACATTACAGACATTTCACGCAGAACCTGGTCGCCAAGTCGAACGTCGATGATACTTTCCCGACCCAACAAATCGAGCAAATCCTGAGGAATGAATCTGGAATAGGCTCCATGGATTTTGCTGATTTGAAGATGATTTCGCATACGGGCAAGAAGCTCGGCCTGCGAAAACGGCTTCATCAGGAAGTCGTTCGCTCCCTTGCCAAAACAGGTGATCAGATCGTTGATTTGGTTTTTGGCAGTGAGAATGATGACCGGGAGTTCGGCGACTTGGTGCTTTTTGCGGATTTCTGCAAGCACCTCAAGCCCCGACATGCGCGGCATCATGAGGTCGAGCAAAACAAGGTCGGGTTTGAAGTTTGCCATGGCTTCGAGAGCTGCATGCCCATCCTCGGCTATGATGATCTGGTAATCTTCATTTTGAAGCTGGTTTTGCAAAACCTTGCGATTGACCAGTTCATCATCGACCACCAGGACCTTGTATGCACCCCTTTCGGAATGGAACTTGGCTTCGACCATGCCGCCGGAGCGACCGTTTTGCTCCTCTTTGCCCACTTCCCACCAGGTGGATTTTGAATCCAGCATGCGCGGACGAGTGATGGGTGTTGTTTGAGGCATTCCGGGCTGGCTGAATTGATCAAGGTTCTTGAGGCTATCAATGCAAATGGGAATGGTGAACGAAAATTCGGAGCCAACACCAGGTTCGGATTCAACCCGGATATTTCCACCGTGAAGCTCAATCAATTGCTTGGTGATGGTCAGTCCGAGTCCGGTGCCGCCGTATGCCCGGTTGATATGCCCATCTGCTTGTTCAAATGAGTTGAAAATACGCTGACGCTTGGATTGTTCGATTCCAATGCCGGTGTCCTTGACGGATATGCGCAGCTGCTTGCCCTCGATGACTGCCGATACTCCTATATGACCTTCATGTGTGAACTTGATTGCATTTCCAATCAGGTTCTGGAGAATTTGCTGCAGCCTTGATTCATCGGCTTCGAGCAGAGGCAGATTTGGCTCAACATTGTTGTGCAGCTCGATGCGTTTTGTACCCAACAGTGTTTCATTGAGTGAAAACAGAATCTGCACCATCGGCCGCAACTCGACGTTGGAAAGCCGCAACTTGAGTTCGCGTTGCTTGATTTGAGAAAAATCGAGAAGATCATTCACAAGATTTGTAAGACGCCTGCCAGAAAGCGCAATGAGATTCAGGTTTTCACGCACTTTTGATGAGATGTTTCCTTCCGCTCCCGAAACCAGGGTCTCAGCCAGTCCCACGATGCCGTGCAGTGGTGTGCGCAGCTCATGGGATGTGTTTGCCAGGAAATCATCCTTGAGTTTGTCCGCCTTGCGGAGTTCGGCAACGGCAGAGAGGTTGTCGAGTGTCAGGCAAAGAGTTTGCTGAGTCACCTGGATGAAATGAAGCTCTTCGCTTGTCAGATACAAGGTTTCGCTGCACTCAAGAGAGATGATTCCCAGCCAACGCATTTCCTGAAAAAGATTGAGTGTGATTATATTGCCTGTGATGGAGATGATTTCGTGTTCGTCGGGCAGCGGCGCAACGCCGTCGGTCATTTCCGCATCAGGAAGTTTTTCCAGAACGGAGTCGGAAAGTTTAAATTTGAATTTCAGCATTTTGCGTGGTTCGGCAGAGGGAAGAATGATTTCTATTGCCGCACTGCGAATCACATCGAGCTCGCGTTCCAGAATCTGGACAGCAGCAGATATTGCCATTGCGTGTTCGCGGGAGCTTGCGAGAGTTCGGCTTCCCACCATGAGTTGCTCAACCCTGCGTCGCATCATACGGGCATATTCACTGATTTTTTGGGTTACACTGCCAACACCCAGCATTGCAGAGAGCAGGAGGACAGGTACAAGCTGTGCCTGTCGCCAATCCAGCGGATCATAAATTTTTCCAACCCTGAATTCGAAAAGGTCCCGTGCCGAGGCAAACGCGGCAAGAACGACAGAGGTCGCGACAAGACAGGTCCGCAATGTAAAAAAATGGGTCGGGTTGAACAATGCGGTTTTGGCATCCAGTTCAACAAGCTGCGTCTCTTTTACATTTTTTCTTTTCAAAAGGTGCGAGCGCAGGGAGTAGGCTGCGAGGACGACCGTGAATCCGGCGATGATGATATCCGAAACACTGTCTAAGCGCGTGTAGAGAAGGCTTTTGTTTCTCCAGAGTGGAATCAATGATGAGAGCAGCATCCCTCCACAAATAAATGCAAACATGTTTCTTGTTTTTCTGTTTGCAAGTCGCGAGGATGGCTCGGTCACGATTTCAGCGACAACCCGGGTCAGCCAGACCAGTGCAGCGACGGTCAAAAGAGTGAGAAGTTCTTTTGCCGTGGATTCCATGATCTGGAACCCCAAAAGATGAAAGTTTTTGCCGTCGACGGTGTTCAGGGTCAAGCTGATCAGTGCCTTGAAAGCTTCCAGGAAAGCAAATCCACTGATGTGGAACATGATTCTGCTTCCATCCAGAATCACTGCCAAAGCTGCTGCAAGGACGGGAAACGTGAGACTCACAAGGGTGAGTGGGATGCTGGAATCGGCCAGTTTTTGTATGAGGCCGACGTATGCTGTCGTCCTGTTGGGCAGAATGAGCGCAACAGGCAGTACGGTTGGACCATAGGAGCGGTAGCGGTATCCGTTGTATTCGAGCGTGATTCTCTTTGTGCGAAGAATTTCATCGATCGGGAATGTTGTGACAGCATTGATCCCAAGTCCGGCATGAAAAGTTTTGTTCTCCGGATCTGCGTAAACGAGCAATTCGTCCTGGGTTGTTCGGGGGACCACAACGCTGATGTAGAGCGCTCCTCCTTCTTCCTTGTGACTCTTGATCCAGTCTTCTTCATTCAATTTGATGCGGTAGGTCAGGCGTGCAGCATTCGGCCCCTGATTGGGTGTTTTTTTGAACTTGTCTGCCAATTCTGGAAAAAAGTGTGTCGTTCGCGGCAGAGAAATGCTGGTTGGATTGGCTTGCATGGAGTCACAGGTCTGGAGTTTTGAAAGGCCTGTTTTGCAATTGAAAGGAACGGCTTCCCATTCGTCGAGAGTGATCAGTTCTTTGCCGATCTCTTTCATTCTGCTCAGTTGTGACTGGACATCGTAGCGATTTTGCAGATCCATCATGAACATTATGAATGCCGCGACAGACGCGATAAGCAACAAAGGCGGAAGAAAACTCGGCGCCTTTATGATTCTCCATGCGGCGTTCCACGACTGACGAACCCTGCTCACCGGGTTTTTCCTCCCCCGAACTGGATGCATAAAAAAGTTTGTTCTGGAATTATGCGCCCAACAGGAATTTCCGCAAGCGTTCGCGCGTCGGTTTCAAAGAAATTCGACACTCGCCTCAACATCTCCAGGCCGCCACGACTCATCCGCAACAACCGGGATGCTGATTGAGTTTTTCTGGGGCGAAAGGAGATCCTGAACAGTTCCTGTGCAGATTTGTTCATTGAATTGAACACCGCTGCGGCAAATGAATTTTCCAATCAGTGTCAGTTTTTGTCTCGATTTCACAGTCACTCGCAGCTCTGGATAACTCGCACAGCGTGAATCGATGGAGGTAGTGAGAACATTCTGCATCAGTCCGGGACGGCGTGGATCAACCACTGTTCCCAAATCCAAAGGCAATCGACAATAACTCACGGCAGAACCCACAGGCGAAGCTGAGTTTCCGCCTGTCAGCCTGGAGCGACTGTCACTCCGGACAGGTCCATCCGGTGTTTCGTTGTCGTCGACAGAGTTTTTGGGTCCACAGTGGATGATTCCCGTGACAAGAAGTGACATTCCAAGAAACTTGCTTAAATTTCTGAGCGGATTTCTGGCTGATTTTTTCATCTGGAAGGGCCTCCTTGCGAGATTATTTTCAATTCGAATTCGAAATTGCGCTGCATGGATTCTGATTCGACAAGACTGCGTTGAACGATAGAACTGCAGATAAGGGTTTGAAGTGCCGAGAGCCGATGGGTGGAAGCGTATCGCTCCGCAGCTGTGCTGTTTTGTGAGCCGGCTGTCTTTGCATCCTTCAGCAGTTGGGTTGCAACCGCGACTCCATTGTTCACGAGACCCATTTTGTTGAGAACATTTTCTGTATCGAATTCCCGAAACAGGCTCTCTGAATTGAGGAATGGTGCATTGAACTGTTTTTTCGGGGTCTCAATGAAACGTCGCGGCAGTTCGGAGGCGTAGGCCTTGCGCAGAATGGCTTTGTCGAGAAAGCCCTGCACAAGAGCAATATCCGGGAGTGTCGAAACAAATTTCCGCATGCTTCCAGACAAGAAAGGCGTTCGCCCTTCAAGGGTGTTTGCCATTTCCATGCGATCTCCGACCCAGTTGAGCACCTGAACCGGCAAGTGTGTGTGGCAAAAATAGTTCTGCCAGAGGAGCAAAGCGTTTTCCGGATGGGTTGTCCAGGATTCCGAATGGGCACTGTGATCCAATCCCAGAAGGAACCAGCTGCGGATGCTCGGCCCCTGCGCTGCGAGCCACAATTGTGCTTCGTTTGCACCGAGCAGACTCTCGGTGATTGTTCGAATTTGATTGAAGAGTGGATGCGGAACCTGCCACAGGGCAAGGCTGTTTTCAAAGTCGTCGCCTCGCCCTTCGGCGCTGCTTCCTGCCAACCACGGGTCACGGGCTTGTTCGAGAAATTTCTTGACGAAGACCGAATCGCGCCAGCGTTGTCCGAGTGCTTGTTTTGCTGCTCGATTGCGCTGAGAGAATGCCCACCAGGCACAATATCGAAAGCTGGGATAGCCGCACAGGAGTTCGTCCGCACCATCTCCCGTCAAAACACCCGGCGTATATTGGCGGGCAAACAAACTCAGCCACCATTTTGCAGCACCATTTGTGAACGGTTGGAGATTTTCAGAAATGTAGACGGCGTGCGGATATGAATACTGGAGCGCATCGTTGGAAAGTTTCAGTACGTGTGGCTGGAATCCCAAAAACCGGCTGAATTCGATCGCTTCTTGTGATTCGTCGTAGCCCGAGGATTCGAATCCGACAGTGAATGACTTGAGGTAATTTTTGAGCCACGGGGACGACGTCCGTTTGAGTTCTCTCGAGAGTTCAAATGCCACGACCTTGGAATCGATGCCTCCACTTTGATAGACACCCAATTCGACGTCGGAAAGCAGGCGCTCGGCAACAGATTTTGAAAACGCCGATCTGAAGTCTGCGAGTCGCCTGGAGCAATTTTCTGTCGACCAGAATGGACCTTTCGAATCATCCCGAATCGGACGATTGCGGTTTTGAACATGTATTTTCATGCGAGCCGAAGATTCATCGCCAGGCGTCTTTTGACCTCGAATCCTTCCACCAGCCGGACATTGGATGATGCCCTCGAAAGGGGCGCACATCGGCTCAAAAAGGCCAACGAACTGACGCAATGCGCCATCACGATTCCATATTTTTTTTCCTGGCAACGCTTTCATTTCACTGGCGAACGCCAGCAGGCCCGATTCCACAAAATAATGCCCGCGCGCATCCGAGAACATGCGGGTGTTGACGTCGGTCAATGCGAAGAAAAGTGGTTTAACGCCGAAATGGTCCCGCGCCGCAAAAAATTCACTTCCATCGGTTCGGACGATGACAAATGCAAATTCCCCTTCGAGGCGGTCGGTGAAGGAATCTCCCTCAAGAATCCATCCGCGCAGAATCGTTTCAGTGTCGCTTGTTGTTCGCCAGTCGATTTCACCATGTGCACGTGCCAATTGCATTCGTAGTTCGTGGTGATTGTAGATTTCACCGTTGAAGGTGATGGCGAATTTTCCATCGACGGACAGCATCGGCTGTCGACCAGCTTCGAGGTCCTGGAAGGCAAGCCGAAAGTGATGCAGGTGCACGGAACTGAAGGTGACCATCCGAGCGTCATCGCTGCCGCGATGGGAGATCCTACTGGCTGCCTCGGCAAAGTGATTTTTCCAGCCCTGAGCTTCGGGATGGCTGTGATTCGCTGCAATAAGCCCAGAAAACCCGCACATGGCTTGGTCTGCTTTCAGCTGTTGTTGTTTTGCCCATTCACCGGTCCGCGCGAAGAAACCATGTTCTGAGGGACGCTCGTCACAGGAGTCTGAACGCGGACGCGGGCCGATTGTCTGGAACTGTCACGACAGGCGCGAATCATCAAGTTCAACGTTCGCGAAACCGGATTCTGGCCATAGTGGTCGCTTTGGGTTCCGTGGTTGGAAAGTTCGAGCAGGAATTCATGTTCCTTGATGGACTCACCACCACTGCGCGCGTTGAGCTTTGCACGCGTGAGGGCAAGCTGAAGCAGTTGTTCTTCGTGCGGACTTGCAACACCAAGAGCCTTCAGCGCTGCGAGTGTTTCCGGGCGACTTGCGAAGAAGGGAGATTTCTTGCGCAGAGCCCTGACCAAAAACTCAACGTACTCGACGTGGTGCCGGGATGGCTGGAATTGCGGAGTCAGGCTTTCCACGTAGAGTTTTTCAAACAACTGGATGGCAAAATCATGCAGCCAGAAATTGGGAGCCATCAGGAAAACCTGAGCAGCAAATCGGCTTGCATTTGAAACGATCCACTGTGGAGGCTCGCGCAGATCCTCTTCCCACTTTTGTGAGGTGAGTGTTCTGAGCCATTGCCATTGAGCACGGGTGATGATTCTGGTTTCCGAAGGATGAACTGGAAGCTGGAGCGCCCATGGCGTGAACTGGCGGGTATAAAGTTGCTGGTTTTGTTCAATTGCCGGAAGGACACTCAGGAAAAACTGATTGACGATGGCATTTGCCTTGTTGAGCACAGAGGGCGCTGCCGATTGGTTTTGGAATTCAACCTGGATTTGGCTGAAGTCTCGTTGCAGCGAACGAACCAATCCTTTGATGACCGACATGTCTGCCGCTTTTTGGGTCAGCATTCTGCGCATCAATTGAAGGACACCTTGCTCGGCTGCCGGATTGAGAACGGCTTCACGGAACAGGCCATCAAAGAACCACTCGGCAAAGAAGCTGAGCTGGAACGCCGACATTGCACCGTCTTCGAGAAATGCCAGACACGCTTCAGCGTTCTGGAGTTTCCAAAGGTGCCCCCCAAATTGCGAGGACAATTTGAACGCTGAGACACCCTTGAGTGCAAGAGTGTGGTCTGCTGTTGTGGAGATCTCCTGAATGAGTTGATCTGGAGCAGAGGCTTTGCCGCCGGCAGAAACAGGGATTCCGCCCAGTGCTGCTGTGATGCGCGATACCGGCGCAAGCAACAGCTCCTTCAATTTGTTGAGTTGTTCTGATGCAGAGAACAAACGCGCCATCGACGGATCCTGGGTCTTGACCACATTGATGAGGCGCAGACGATCGGCATGATTGATTTCACTGCTGTCCTGTTCAATCAGTTTGTAGACTTGTTGGGCAAAGCATTCGGCCGCGTTCAGGTATTGGCGACGCGTGAGTGCATCGGAGTGGTTCAAAAAGACCTGCGAACGGCGCAAAAGATAAGCCAATCCGCCCAGTGCAGCCTTTGGCGAGAGGGAGGTCGGGAATTGTGAGTGGTTCGTGATGAAGAACAACAGGTCTGCGCAGTCACCAACACTTGCCGCCGACGTGACAACCTCGATGATGCCATTGCAGGTTGCGGGATTCAGTGAGTCGACCTGAATGCCATTTTCGGTGACTTGCGCACGGACAACATCCGCAATCGTTTGCGGACTGACCTTGCGCTCGACAAAGCTCATCAAAAGCGTGGAAATCACCTGCTCTGTTGAAGGTGGGGTGGCTCCAGCTGCTGAGAACTTGGGCATATCGATTTTGTCGCGACTGATCATGGGTCACCTCTCCATCAGGTTCTTCCCCCACTTTAACAGTGCCCTCGAACAGGGCACGGGCAAGAATTTCCCTTGGAAGCAGATTTGGGTTAAGTAGTCTTCCCGACAAACAAACCTTGTTTTCCGGGAGCTTCCATGCAGTTTCAGCAAAAAGTCGGTGCACGTCGTGGTGGGCAACATCCGACCAAGTACATTTTCGTGACGGGCGGAGTCGTCTCGAGCATCGGTAAAGGCCTGGCTGCAGCAAGCCTGGGAGCATTGTTGGAAACCCGGGGCCTTCGCGTTTCCATGACCAAAATGGATCCCTACATCAACGTCGATCCAGGGACGATGTCACCTTTTCAGCATGGCGAAGTTTTTGTCACGGATGATGGCGCGGAAACTGATCTTGATTTGGGACATTATCAAAGATTCACACGCGCAAATTTGACCAAGCGCAACAGTTTCACCACCGGGCAGGTTTACGACACGGTCATCAACCGCGAGCGCAGGGGCGATTATCTGGGCGGAACTGTCCAGGTCATTCCGCACATCACCGATCAAATCAAAAGAAACATTGTGCATTCATCTGAAGGTGCCGATGTTTCGATTGTCGAGGTGGGTGGCACGATCGGCGATATCGAGAGTCTTCCGTTTCTTGAAGCAATCCGTCAGTTTCGCAACGATGTGGGCAAGGAAAACTCACTGTTTATTCATGTGACGCTTGTTCCCTACATCCGCGCAGCTGGGGAGCTGAAGACAAAGCCCACTCAACATTCTGTCAAGGAACTGCGAGCCATTGGTATTCATCCTGACATCCTGATCTGCCGGGCAGATCAACCGATGTCGCAGGACGTACGCGAGAAAATCTCCCTGTTCTGCAATCTGGAGCGAGACAGCGTTTTTGAGGCACTGGACGTCGACAATATTTACAGGATGCCGATCATTTATCATGAGCAGGGCCTTGATGCACGCATCACCGAGCATTTGGGAATCTGGACAGCACAGCCCAATCTTGAAGACTGGAACAGGATCATCGAACGCCTCGAAAAACCTCGCTGGACGGTTAAAGTTGGTGTTGTTGGCAAATATCTTGGTGTGCGCGACAGCTACAAATCGCTCTATGAAGCTTTGACCCATGGTGGCATTGCCAATGAAGCCGCAATAGAAATTGTTGGTCTCGATTCCGAGCAAATCTCGCCAGCAAATGCAGCTGAAACATTGGCAGATTTCAACGCCATCATTGTACCTGGAGGATTTGGCGATCGTGGCGTCCTCGGGAAAATGGCAGCCATCCAGTTTGCTCGCGAGAACAAGGTTCCATTCCTCGGAATATGTTTGGGAATGCAGCTGGCCTGTCTGGAATATGCACGCAACGTTTTGAAAATTGCCGATGCAAACTCGGAAGAGTTTGAGCCTCAGTCGCGCAATCGCGTGATTCACCTGATGGAAAGCCAGCAACAGGTGGAACGCAAGGGCGGTAGCATGCGCCTGGGTGCCTACGACTGTGTGGTCCGGCGCAATTCAAATGCTTTTTCTGCCTACAACGCAGACCGCATCAGCGAACGCCACCGTCATCGTTACGAGTTCAATCCCGAATTCAGGGCTCGTTTCGAGGACAGCGGATTTATTGTCTCGGGTGAGAGTCCGGATGGCATGCTTGCAGAAATGATGGAATTGGGTTCGCACCCGTGGTTTCTGGGTTGTCAATTCCACCCGGAACTCAAGAGCAGGCCCACGCAACCACATCCGCTGTTTCGCGAGTTGATTGCTGCAGCGGTGAAATGTACTCAGCAAAAAACCTGAAACTCCGCGGTGCGGCTTACATTTTTTGCTGAGTGGTCGAATTGCTTGCGAGACTGTCCTCGATTTGTGCGTCGTAGCCAAAGTAGCTCATTGCAACTGCTTTCCAGTTTGTGTTTCCATTGATGAGCGTTTTTTGAAGCGAAAGACTCATGCCGCGTCCCAGTTCAGGGCTCCCGGCAGCGAAAACGACGATCGTTGGATCGGTATTGGTGTTTGAGGACGTTGGCTTCAATTGAAGGCTCTTGTCCGGTTTTATTGTCTTGCTTTCTGTGGTTGCATTGACGAGACCACCATCACTTTCGACCGTCGAATTCCAGACTGCATCCTGGCCCGTAGGTCCGATGACAAGATCTCCGGTCATGTAGATGGGATATTTTTTTCCAGATGATCCAATGAAAACAAAAGAATATTTTACGTTCATTTGTTTCAACGTTGCGCCGTTGTCTGCGCCGTCGGCGGGAAGGTCGCGGAGATTCGATTTTTTGGGCTTTTGGGTACAAGCTGCAGAGAACAAAAGCAGAACTGCAACCAGCCCAGCCACCTGCAACCGGTGTCTGCCGGGAATCCGCGGAGCATTGGGTTTCGGATTTACCGCTTTTTGCGAATCATTCATGCCCAAGCGACTTGCCTCCACCTGCCATTGACCCCTATGTTGAACGGGCCGAATGAAGAATCGCACAGCATTCAACGTCATGGGAGTTTGGAGTCAAAAATGAGTACGAACCGACCAAGGTCTGCCGAACTGATGGTGCGCAGCCGGAAAATTTTTCCGGGTGGCGTGAATTCACCTGTCCGCTCGTTTCGCGGGGTGGGTGGAGATCCTATTGTGTTTTCCCACGGCAAGGGAAAATTCCTGACCGACGTTGATGGCAACACATATGTGGACTTCTGCGGTTCGTGGGGACCCCTGATTCTGGGATATGCGCATCCGAAAGTTGTTGATGCAGTGCAGCGGCAATCCCAGCGCGCGCTGACGTTTGGAGCTCCCAGCGAGGAAGAAGTGCTGCTCGCGGAAAAAATTCAAAGCTGGATTCCCGGTCTCGAGATGATGCGCTTTGTAAGCAGTGGAACAGAAGCCACAATGAGTGCCATTCGGGTTGCAAGAGCAGCAACGGGGCGAAACAAATTCGTGAAATTCGAAGGATGTTATCACGGTCACGCCGATTGCCTGTTGGTCAAGGGTGGGAGTGGTCTTGCGACATTGGGTCAAGCAAGTTCCGCAGGAGTACCCGAGGGCTGTGTCGCAGACACCATCACGGGGATCTACAATTCAATTGAAGGAATCGAGCGGATCTTTTCAGAATGGGGCAAGGACATTGCCGCTGTGATTGTCGAGCCCATGGCAGCAAACATGGGATTGGTTCTTCCTGTGCCAGGATTTTTGGAGGCGCTGCGCAGGCTTTGCACCCAACATGGCAGCGTGCTGATTTTTGATGAAGTGATGACCGGATTTCGCGTCGCTCGCGGTGGTGCCGCCGAGGCGTTTTCTGTTCAACCGGATCTCTGGACGTTTGGGAAAATTCTGGGCGGTGGGCTCCCGGCAGCAGCCTACGGCGGTCGGCGGGACGTCATGGAACATGTTGCTCCACTGGGGCGGGCCTATCAGGCGGGAACCCTCAGTGGCAACCCATTGGCCATGGCCGCGGGTCTTGCGACTCTTCAAGAAATGGAGAGTCAAAATGCGTTCAATAAACTTGAACAACTGGGTCAACAGCTCGACAGGACAGTCGCACAGAAATTGTCTGGTGCAATGCAGGCAGGAAAGCTTTCGTATGTTCGAAAGTCCTCATTCTTTTGTTTTTTCTTTGGCAATGGAGTGGCTCCGCGGAATTTTGCGGAAGTTTCGGCATGCAACATGAACACGTTCAACAAGGTTTATCATTCCTGGCTCAACGCCGGTCTCTACATGGGGCCCAGCGGATATGAAGTTGGGTTTTTGAGTACCGAACATTCGCAGCAGGATCTGGAAAAATTGGTGGACGTTGTTGGTGAGAACATCTGAAGACAGCAACAAACTGATCGATAAAATGCGCATCCGGACTGTCCTGCAGCGCTGTTCGCGGGCAGAGGTTGTCATCGACGGGAAGTCCCGTGGCTGCATGGGCAGCGGATTGTTGCTTCTCACAGCTTTTGGCAAAACAGTTCCTGACACGTCGCCAGAAAGTCTCGGCAGATTTTTGGAGATGTCGATCGGCGCAAGACAAGCCATTCTGGAACCATTGTTTCAGAAATGGTGGGACAAGTTGTCACAG
>JBMSQQ010000072.1:0-17150 GCA_049423385.1 Silvanigrellaceae bacterium
CCGTTCCATTTTGGATCCAAAGGACGCGGTCGGCCTTGGCTGCATGTTCGGCGTTGTGGGTCACAAGGATCCGAGTTTTCTTTGCAAGCAGACCACGCAGGCATTGCTTGAAAATACTCTTGCCAACCTTGCTGTCGACCGCGCTGAGGGGACTGTCGAGAAGAAAAATGTCGGCGTCCGAGTAAACAGCTCTTGCAAGGGAAATCCTTTGTTTTTGTCCGCCAGAAAGATTCACGCCGCGCTCACCGATTTCAGTGTCATCGCTTTGGGCCAGCTGCGCGAGGTCGTCCTCGAGTGCGCATGCGGCTATGGCATTTCGATAAAGAAGTTCGTTGTCGGGATGCCCGAAAGTGATGTTGTCGCGCACCGAAGCGTTCATGATCCAGGGCAACTGGGAAACAAATGCAAATCGACCATTGGATGTCACGAGATTGTTTGAATTCTCAAGTTCGCGCATCAGAACGTGCAGGAAGCTTGTTTTGCCTCCGCCGACGGGTCCAAGGACGACGATGAATTCACCACTGCGAATGTGCATGTCGATGAGGTTCAGCTCTGCGGTGCCTGCTCCCCAATTCACGGCACCCCGGGAAATCTGAATGGAACCTGCGGCAAGTTCGGAATTGCTTTTCCTTGCTTCGAATTCTTCGCGGGCAAGGAAGTTTTCAATACGCTGGGTGGCGATGTTTGCGTCGATGTAGCCCGAGAAGGTCATTGGCAATTGTGACATCACCGGACGGAGAATGCCGAAGAACGCCAGAGCGCTGAAAACATCCTCTATTTCGAGGCTTTCTCCGGTGAGCAGGCGCGCACTGAACGTGGCCAATCCGACAAAAATGGGTGTGCTGAGAAAGAGAATGTTGACCAAAGCCGATTCTCGGGCAAGGCCATGGAGTTCTTCCAATTCTCTATTTCGGATTTTTTTGATGCGCGCAAGAAAACTCCGTTCCCACGCGTAAAATTTAATGACCCGGATGCCGTTGAGTATTTCGCTCATGAGACTGACGCGCTGGTCGCTGTGTTCCATGAGGCGCCTGCGGCCGGACATTAATTTTCTTGCGCGGCGTGAGGAAAAATAGAGCATGATGATCATCACCGCAAGACCAGCAAATGTTGCCGGTCCCATGATGTAGAAAAGGGCCGAGATAATCACAATCCCCTGCAATGGCATGACCCATGCTGAATGCAACATGCTTGCCACGTTGTAGACTCGGGCGGCATCGTTGGCCATCAGATTCACGATTTCACCTGTGTTCGACTGAGCCCTGGCACGGTGGTTCAGTCGCAACGCTTTTTCATAAATGGCAACCACAAGCCCAGCGCGCATACGCATCCCGAGTTTCAGTGACGCGTGATAGACGTGGTGAATGCTCAGGTTTGCCGTGAGTGCAGTGACCATCAGTGCGGCGGCTAGCGACCAACCCGCAAGAGCGATGGGCTCCGTGCTTTTCAATGCTTTGAGCAATTCGCGGATGATCAACGGGTTGGTTGTCGTGCAAATCAGGTTGACCAAGGCCAACAAACTGATTTTGAAGAATGTCTTTTTGTGCAATTTCCAGAGAGTGGAGATGACGGGCCGAGGCTGGGACTGCTGCTCCTGGCAGAAAATTCCCGCAAAATCCTTTCCGCACTGCGCCGAATCCTCGGCGCGGTTGAGGGTCAATAGATGCTCGTCGGATACGTGCTGCTTTTTGCCAATCGCAATCAGCGGAGACACCCAATTGAAAAAGACATGCCGATACCAGGGGCTGTGTTCTTCCTTTTGAAGCAACATTTTGTTCCTTCAGTGTTGGACAAAGGGTGTGAGTGAGCGAGCCCAGGAGATGAGTCCGCTCCATCCATCGGGGCCAAATCTTTTTCCATGCTGGAGAGCATTGTTGCGCATCATCGGCAGGACGTCGGGTTGATTGCAGAGCACGAGAGCCTTTTCCAGCGCATTTGCAAGTCGCTCTGTGACTCCTGCTTCATAAAGAATTGCACAGCTCGACGGTAAAACTTCAGCCAGGGCTCCGGTATTGCTGCTCACCAGCGGTGTTCCCTGTTGCAGGAATTCAACAGCAACGCGACAAATGACTTCACTGCCAAGACTCGGGATCAATCCGAAACTCGATTGTCTCATCCACAAAGCGACATCCCTGACCCGTTCATCCAGCACAAGAATACGAATGCGCTTTTGCGGCACTTCGACTAGCCATCGCTTGTCCGACAGGGCGACGTGTTGAACCTGGAAAGTTGAGCAGGCATGCTCAACCAATGAGAAAGAGTTTACGCTCTGTGATTCCCCGATAAAGACAACTTGCAGCCACTGATCCTTTTTGAGGTAGTTGTCGATTTGCGCCATGGCCAGTGCGTCGATGGTTTCCTTGTGTCCCTTGACGGGATCGTAACGTCCGACGATCGTGAAAGTGGGATGCGAGAAATCAAGTGAAAATTTGCGCGAGATGGCCACTGTTTGTGCGGGTGCATCAAGTGAAATAACGGGTTGAGCCAGTTTGGCGGTGCAATAGAGATGAATCAGCTTCATTCGCTCTGGCACTTCGAAAGGTGTGCGTTGTTGAACCACGTTTGCAGCAAAGGCAACCCCCGACACGCCATTGTTGTAAACCCAACGGTTCAACACGGAAGGCCTCACAGGATTGGCTTGCCCGCGCACTCTCACGAGACGTGTGGAGGACCAAAGTTTTTTATGCAGCAATCTGTGAATTGAGCAGAGTGTATGTTCTCTTCCTTCAAACACCCACACAATCGAAGGTTTGTGCGATCTTATGAGTTCCCCGACAGCATGCCAGGTGACAAGAAATCGCGTGACGGAAAACGGGAACAGCGGAATGGCATTTGTTTGAATCGAGAACTGTGACGCCTTTCGCAAGGCGATGCTGTTGGCGGGTGCGCAATAGATGACCTTGCTGCTCTGGCGTGAAGAAACATACTGCGCCAATTGCAGGCTGTAATCTGTGACCGCAGAAAACCACGGATTTGAATTGAGAACTATGTGGAAATCCATGTGTTGCCGCCAACTTTCTTGAAGACAAGAATGATGTTGGAGGCAATATTGCCACTCTCTTCTTCGCTGACAAGTGTTTGTACGGACGAATTTGCACTTGCGTGGGAGCAAAGCTGCCCAAGGTCGTAGCTCTTTGCGCGATGGTAAACCAGCTTCAAACCATTGGCTTCAGCCCAGCCCAGTGTGTTGGACAAACTGAGCGGATGGTCGGATGGATGCAAAAACGCGTCTGCGATACGCGCTGGCGAGAAGCCAAGGTACCTGAAACGCAAGGATAACGACTTCTTTGCAAATACCGGTAGTGCTGCCCGCCACATCCAAAGCCTCAAGCTCGCAAGCATCAGCCGCATTCCGGAGGGTGCCTGCTTGGCTGTGGTGCTTGTCTCTGCGCTCATCACAGACCACAGGCCGAGGAATTTTTTCTGGACTCCCCGTTCAAGACGCCGACCTGTGCTTGAGTAAATCATCATTCGCAGGGTGCCACCCTGATTGAGGGCGTTTGACATTGATTTCAACAATTTCTGTGGCTCGGGCTGATGGTGCAACACACCAAAGCACTGAATATGATCAAACAAGCCATGGGCAGGCAGTGCGTGGTTGGCATCGCCATGTTCAAGTTCGATGGGCTTCAGTTGGTGCCAACGGATTTTTTTGTCGGCACGTCGCAGGGACTTGAGGCTCAAGTCGAAGCCGACGATTGGATTGTGTGGATGCAGGACGCGAAAAAGGAGAGGTTCGTCCGTGCCACAGCCCACAAGGGCAATCTTCTTTTTGTCCGAAAAGGCATGGCGCAAATCGCGCAACTTGAGATCGCGAACAGCCTCTTCCGACAAGTTTTTTTGACCTTGAGCAACAATGGCTGAAAAACCAGCGTGCGCTTCAAGCGAACCGTTGGGATTCGGACTGAGGAAAAAAGGCCTTCCTGGATAGGGAAACAGTTCATAAAAAAACTGCATTCTTTCCAGGAACGGATTCATGCCGCTTGCATCTGTTGTTATTGAATTCTCGACAGTACGCATGACGATATCCCACCAATCCCCATGCTGAGTTTGCCGCAGACGAGTCCGTCTGGCGCTTCAACCGTCAGGGCCTTGTCTGTTGCCAAATGACGACCTACCTCGCGGATGCTCGGATGAACCCGGTCAGCCGAAATGCCGGAACCTGTGAGTGTAAAGACTTTGCCGTTCTTTCGCGTCGACAAAAGTTGGGCTGTGAGTTCCCAGCCACCGCACGTTGACATGCCGTGACCAAAAATTCCCTTGCGTGCCGTGATGATTGTTGACGCCGGAAGATTGTCGATCAGTTTGAATTCCGACCAGTCACCCGGCGTGCCTGTGGCATGCATGTCCCAGGTGTGAACGTCTTTGGGTGCAATTCCCGCTTGCTCGAATGCATCGCGGATGCAGAGTTTCGGACCTTCCATGGAGGGCGTGATGATGTGCTCGGCATCGGAACTCAATCCAACGCCAAGAATTTCCACTCCAAGAGACTTTTGGCCCAACTTTTCCATGACGTCGTCGGCTGCAAGAATCCAGGTGCAGGCTCCGCCAGCCACGTGGGTTCCACGCAAATCACACAACGGGACACCTACATTGCAGCCGGCCGCAAGAACCTTGGCGGCATTGAATCCAGCAACCAATTCTGGCGGTGGTGGAAGGTCGGTCGTACCGATGATTGCGGCATCGTAATCGCCTGAGCGAATGCCATCGACGGCTTGGCGCAAAACCAAGCCAAACGTGGCGCATGCTCCGATGGATGCATAAGAAACACCATGGATTCCGTGCAACATCGAAACTTGGGCTGCGGGTGCGTTTGGCAGGTTCCAAAGCATGTTTGCATTCACGGCTTCCCATGGGGGAACAGGATGTTTCCACTTTTCCTGCAAAGCCTTTTTGGCTTTCGTCTTGGCACGAATCACGTTCAGTTTGTCGTTGGCAACATCTGCACCAATCGTGATGGATTCCATGGCGTTGAATTCGCGCAGATAGTCCTGCAGTGCATCCGATTTTTTGCTCCAGTAGGTATCCCAGGTTTCCCAGGCTGCTGCGCGTTCAGGTGAGTCGATTTCGAAGGTTGTGGGTGACGTGGGTGCGTTTGTATCCGTGTGTTTGCCGCTGATGTGCTCGGCCAAAGCTTTGCAGCGTTCTGGATGAGCCCAGAATTTGTTCCACACGCGCTCGGCGGATTTGTATTCATCATGACCGATGAAATAGGCCGTCAGGTCGCCAAAACCGCTGCCGTAGCAGACGTAGACCCGAGGGTCGATTTTTTTGAGGGCTTGTTCGAGTCCGGGATTGCTTTCCAGAGCGTCAATCGAAGTTCCGACCGCCATACGGACGTGAGAGTATCCTTTGTCTGAAAGCTGTGTGAACTTGTTGTTGGGGTGGCGTTGGCTGATCCAGTCGCGATAGACTTCGAAATCAAATTTGGGCTTGCCGATCAGGAACGCTCCCTGAAACTGCTCAATTGGGCTCAAGGCCGGCTTGCCTTCCTGCACCAGGGCCAGAAATTCGCGGAGGTTGGCTGCCCCTGGCGAGCAGATGCCGACACCATAAAGCGAAATCTTGCGATTTGGCTTGGAATGTCCGCGTGTTTCATGGGATGTTGGCGAATTTGTTGCGTTTGCCACCTGTCAGACCCTCCGGACAGCCGGAGCCAAAGCCCCGGCGTGATTCTTGAAACCATTCGAAGTCTTAAAAAACGTCTGATGTTAATGCCTGATTTCGCAGGGTCGGGCAAGCAAACTGGTCTTGACTAATGGAAGCCAACTCGATAAAGCCTCGCCAACCGTCGTGGTGGCTGTAGTCAAGCGGTTAAGACAATGGATTGTGATTCCATCATGCGCGGGTTCAAATCCCGTCAGCCACCCCATCTTTCCTTATGTTTTTCGCTTCCGCTTGTTTTTTCAAATGTGAGTGTTGAGTCGCCAACTAGAGAATCGAGTTCGCAGCTCGCATACACCCCCGTGGCGCAGCAGGCCTCTTGTGTCAGGAAAAGAACACTCAATCATTTCTACCCGCAGTCTGGTTTCGCGTGTCTCTGTTCAACAGAAATGAGGATTTTTTTGATCTGGTAGGTTGAGGGAATTATCACTGCAAAGCCGGCGCCCGACAACGCGTCCCCGCTTGGACAATTTCTTCCGGGCATAGATCTGATCAACTTCAGAACGGCATCAGCACGATCCTTCGCACCATCAGCCCGCTGGATTCCGTCGATACTGATGGAACAACACGTATCTCGATATGATTCGTGCACAATAATCAGTGAATTGGTCTTGAAATCAATCTGCGGAAGGCGTTCTTGCGGATAGAACAACGCGAAAGCACTTTTCAATTCACTGTCATTCGTTATGACGCGCCAGACAACACCATTGTCGCTTTCTCTTTTCCATCCGCTAGAGTTCAGCTTGAGAGTTTTGAAGGGAATTTCTTCAGGCTTGACGGACTTTGCCTCATGCTTGACGGACTTTGCCTCATGCTTGACGGACTTTGCCTCAGGCTTGACAGCAAATTCCTCGAGTTCCCCTCCATCGGACGAGTTGACTGTGTGTGTGCAGCTCACTGCGGCAAGGAAGAAGACTAAGAAAAATCTCTCGATAAAATGAGAGCTCACTATGGTTTTCATTCAGTTTTCCAATCAATTTTTTGGGAGATGATAATCTTTTTCATTATGAGTAAGTCAGACTGGGCTGATTGATGGGTGTGCGCATATTCAAATACTGTCCACAAACTCAAGTCCGCGGGCTTTTGGCTTGAGGCCTTTTTCGTTGAGCCAGTTGTCGTTGAACAGTCGGCTCAAATAGCGACCGGCTCCGTCGCAAAGAATCGTGACAATTGTTTTGCCCGGGCCCAACGTGCGGGCAAGCTTGACTGCACCCAGAACATTGAGTGCGGCCGAAGAACCCAAAAACAAACCTTCGCGATAAGCCAGGTGATGAACCATTTCGAGAATGGGTTCGTCTGGAATTCTCATGGCGTCGTCGATTGGTGCGCCTTCAATGTTGGCCGTGACGCGAATTTGCCCGATGCCCTCGGTGATCGACCCCCCAACAACATCATTCAAGTGTCCGTTTTTGAACCAGCTGTACATCGCTGCGCCCATCGGATCGACGCACACTGCTTTTATTTTGCTGTTTTGCGATTTCAAATAGCGGGCCACGCCACCAAGTGTTCCGCCGGAACCAACCGCGGTCACGAATCCATCGATTTGTCCTTTGGTCTGATGCCAAATCTCGGGTCCGGTGGTCTTTTCGTGGAACTCACGATTGGCAACGTTGTCGAATTGATTGGCCCAAACAGCGTTGGGAATTTCTTCTGCCAAACGACGTGCGACGTGGTTGAAGTTTTCCGGATTCGAATACGGCACCGCCGGCACGGGGCGCACATCGGCACCAATCGCGCGCAGGTATTCGAGCTTTTCTTGTGATTGGGTGTTGGGAATCACAATGATGGTTTTGTAGCCAAGTGCATTCGCAACATGTGTCAGGCCGATGCCAGTGTTTCCTGCGGTGCCTTCGACGATGGTTCCGCCGGGCTTGAGCGCGCCTCGTTGGATCGCGTCAAGAACGATTCCCAATGCTGCCCGGTCTTTGACCGAACCGCCTGGATTCAAGAACTCAGCTTTTCCGAGAATCCGACAACCGGTGAGTTTGGACAGGCCTGGAATTTCGATGAGTGGTGTGTTGCCGACCGCGCCGCAGAATCCGTTCGAAATACTCATGCTGTGGTTCCTCGTTGTGGATTGTCAGCCCAATGGAGTTTGGACGAGGATAGATCAAATTCAGCGCGGTACGGGAGTCGAATTCTTGTTACTTCTTCCGGAATGTGCGGAGTGGTCTGTGTCGCATTGAAAAACGACATTCCGCAGGCTCAGGGAGCTGCTCTTCTTCCAAAGGTCGTCACTTCGAATTTGCCATTGACAAGTGTGGTCACCGAAAGACCTTCGCCAGTTGCTGCGGGTGTGCTCGAACTGCATGGGAATTCCAAGCCGGTTTCTCCCCAGTGCAACGGCGAATCATGTTTGGAGACGAGATGCTTCCAGCGGCATTGGGACGACTTTTCATTCACTGCCAGAAGAGCATTCTTTCCATCCCGGCTGAACACCACCTGGCGTCCCGCAAACGGAAGGCTGGTTTTTGTTTCACTTTGATCACCGACCAGGAAATGTCCAAACGCAGTGCGACGCAGAACGTGACCTGGAAAAAGTTCCAGCTCGGAAATGTTCCGTCCTCGGAAAGGAAGGGTGCCGACGATTTTCTGCTTCGCAGCAGAGGCTGTCAGGCTGATGTGAAAGATTTTAAGTTGACCAGCTTCCATGCTCCATGCATGCAGGCTTTCGGAGTTTGCATCGTCTTGCATTGCTGCATCTATGCCTTCTGTGAGCTTCCGAACAACTCCTTGCAGGTTGTTTGAAAAGTCTCCAAGACCAAACACACAATTCTTGTAAACAACGAATTGCGGGTTGAGCTCCAGCGGAACGCCACTGCAGGATTCCCTGGCTGCCCTGGACCTGGAGTTGACATGCTCTTCCCAGACACTTTGATCCGCAGTCAAGGAGCCATTCCATACCTGGCCGTTCGGGCCCACCAAGAGCCCGCGCTCGGCAAGAAGGTCGACCGTTAAAAAGTATCTTTCAAATTGAATTCTCATCAGCCCGCGGTGCTCGGCCGCAAAGAAAAATGCCTTTCCCAATTTTTCGGGTGAAAGATTTTGCGGAAAGGAAGTGATTGAAAGAAGTCTGCGCCCCCGTTCGGAATCAACAATGTGGAGTCGCGATGCAGTCGTCACCAGAGTTAATTGGCGAGGAAGCACCGGGCTTCCACCTTCCAGTGCGTTCTTGATGACAAAACCCGGGATCTGAATTTCGCATTGACTGCCCCCACGACACACCCTGCGCGGATTCACCAGGGTGAGCTCAAGGGGCCCTGTTTCAAACACCCTTGCACCTGCAACGGGTGGTTGAAGTTTGCTTTCCACAACGTCCGTCATGCTGCAGGATGATTGTCCCCCGGGACCAGGAGCACAAATCTTCGCGACGGGTTTCTCTCCACTGTTTGAAAGAACAACGGTCATTCGCTTGTTTTTCCATTCTTCGGGGATAGGCCTTTTCCAAACAAAGGCAACATTGGCTTGATGCAGGTTTTCAGCGCCAACAAAAGGAAGTGTGAGTTCATCGTTGTAGTGGTTGACCTCGGTTGATATCCACGTCCGCAGAGCTTCGGAAAATGGTGGAGGCGAAAATCGTGAGCGCAGAACATCATTGGCCGATGCCCACAGAGACAAACCCAGGCAAGCAAGGATTCCGGCCACGTGAGGAATCTTGAATGGAGTTCTGTTGGAAAGGTTCCTCATGATGCGACCTCGTCTTGGCTTCATGGGCACGTGTTCGTTGCCTGAGTTGTCGTGAAACTGATCCCGCTGAAACTGCTGCTTGCTTCAGGGTCAAGCTGAAGCGTGGTGGTGTTGCCTGTGGTTGTTCCTTCGATCGTCACAGAACAACTGCCGCCGGCAGCGATGCTGGATGAGCAGCCGTTGTTTGTAATTGTTGCGCCATTTGCATTTGTGATGCTTGGGCTTCCTGCTGCGATATTGAAGGCATTGAGTGTATTGTCGTTATGGAACGTGACGGTCAAACGCCTGATGCCGGAAACACACGACCACGCGCTTTCGACGGGTCGCAGCGACTGGCTGCAGTTGGGCGCGTTGGTGTTGCCTGCAATCGCAGCCACAGCGTTGTTCATGCTCACAAACGAGGGTGCGGATGGCGTCGACACCACCGTCGCATCGCCAAGAGACTGGCCCGTGGTTCCGGGGAAAGTCAACGTGCAGTTGGAGCCATTGGCGAGACTTCCCGAACATCCGCTGTTCGGGGTGGGAGTCACTGTCATGCTGGCAATGTCGTAGCCCGTGCCGTTGTTGAATGTGCATGTGGATTGAGGTGCTCCTGCACTGCAAGTCCAGGCCGAGCAGGTCAGTGTGGGTGATTTCACAATCGATCCTGTGAGGGTCACCGCCTTGGTCAGGGCTCCGATGGTGCACGTGAGCGTTCCGTTCACATGCGTGTTCGAGTTCGTGACAGTGGTCGTGTTGCTGCTCGTGGTTTGCGAGAGCGTCGCCGCCGCTGCGGGTGATGTTGGTGAATACGTCCATGTGCCACAGGTGACGAGGCCTCGACCATTGCCAAATTGATCCTCGCCCCAGGCCGACACCGCGGGGCAGGCGACGGTCGTGCCACTGGTGCAGGTCGTGGTTGGAAGCGAAGTGTTGTATGCCGGTTGCGCACTGGAGGATGTTGACAGCAGGATGTTGTTCAAGCTGTCTGCATTTTGCACCGTGATTCCTGAAGTGTCGGCTGTCAATCCGCAGGCTGATGCGCGGATGATTTGTCCACTTCCAACCTTCTTGAGAATCACGGAACCCGAATTGAACGTGCCGATTGATCCCAGCGCCAACGCACCGGGGAAAACTGCTGTCGAACCGCCCGGAGAACTCAAGTTTCCGGTTGCAGTTTCGCCCAGTGTAGCCGTTGTGCAGCCAGTGGAAGTCAGATTGCCAAATTCGTCCTTTGCAGTCACGCTCACCGACACACTTCCACCCGCTGTTGTCACGGTGGTGGAGCCTGCGGTGGCAAAGAGTGCAGAGGCAGTGGCGGGCAGGACACTGTTGAACGTCACTGCGGTGGATTGAATTGAGGTCGCGAAGTCTGAACCAAAAATGCCTGCTGCGATCGTTCGTGCAGTCGAGTCTGCCTTCACGAAGTTGAAATTGTGGGTGCCGGTGTTGATGCCGTTTGAGAATGACAAGCTCACCGATGAATTTTGACCAAAGGGAGTGTTCACGCCAGTGCCGGAGGTGGACCAGCCCGAGTTTGCTGCGCCGCTGAGTGCAACAGCGTTTGTGTTCCAATAGATTGTTCGGGTGCCGTATGTTGCACCGCTCACGTGGCTTGCAACAACAGTGTTTCCAGCCTTTTGGGCATTCAATGTGATGTTGGTGATTTTCAGGTTGCCCACGGCTGCTGTCAGATTGGTGCTCGACGTGATTGCGTTGTTGCCGGAATCCTGCGCCGTGATGGCAACCGATTTGACGCCACCCCAAACCGTCAGGGCTGCAGAGGCGCCGGTCTTGTTGCAGGTCAGTGTGCCATCCAGCCACTTCTGGTTGCTTGAGTTTGTGATTCCGGAGAAACGCGAGTTCGCTGCACCTGACGCAGAGTAGCCGCTTGGGTTGGCAGTGGGTGTTGTAACCCCGGTGAAGCTCCACGATGTGCAGACATCATCATTCGTTCCGGCGGTCTTGCTCGACGAGGTGATTTGATTTCCGTAGGCATCCCAGAACCACGCGTAAGCACTGCCGCAGCTCACAGCAAAGGGCGACGTCGTGCTGTTGTTGCAAATCATTTCACTGTCGGAAGTGGTGCTGCGGGCATCGGCCGTGGTGATGCGGGAGACTGCCGGGGATGCTGCCTTCACCGTGATATTTGGAGATGTTGTCGCGTTCAAGCCACAGGCAGAGATATTGAGTGTTTGTGTGGTGCGCGCATCAAAAAGTTTGAGACCGGAAATGGTGTAAACACCGGGCATACTCTGGGAACCAAGACCCGTGACTCCGGTTGACGTGGAGAACGACGTGGAGGTTGTTCCGGTGGGGCCATCATTCGGAGAAGTCGTGGGGCCGGTGACAATCACACTGCCCGGGCATCCGGTTGCCGTTGGGTTCCCCTGGTCATCGGTAACCAGCAAGCTGAGGCCGAAGGCGTTTCCGGCTGTGACCGTTGTGGGAGGGGCAGCACTCACGGCAACCGTTGCTGCAGTGCCTGCGTTGACGTTGAAACTCGATTGGGTGGCTGCCACTCCATGCACGGAAACATCAAACGTCACAGCCGTCTGTGCGGCAGTGAAATTGAGCAGGTAGGGAGCGCTTGAGACGTTGCATTCCAACACCGTGGATCCCGAAAAGGTGCACGACTTGATTGCGGGAGATGAAGATGTGTTTGTGAGTTGAAGGCCGTCTTGACCGTTTTGCAGATAAGCCCCGGTTGAGTTGCTCATAAACCTGATTGTCTTGCTCAGGTTTTTGGTTGGCGCTGTCAGGTTCCCGGCTTTGGGTGTTTGAACCGTCACCCTTGAAACCTGAACATTTCCCACACCCGCAACAATACTGGAACCCGAAACGTTGTGGGTCACCGTCACCGTGCTCACGCCACCCCACAGGCGGATTGTTCGACTGAGCGACGCACGCGTGCAGGTGAGTTGTCCATTGAAATATGTGGCCGTCGAGTGGGTAGGAGTGACCGATGACACGTTCGAAATGGCGGCGGTCAAATTCGAGGGTGTTGGAGCTGTGTCAGTCGTGACATAGCTCCATGTGTCGCACGTATCAGCACGCAGATTTCCCCAGTTGTCCCAAAAGCGCGCCTGCAGTTCAACACATTGAACAACTCCGGTGGTGGAGTTGTTTTCGCATTCGTATTCGTTCAGTGCTGTGGTGTCCACGCTTGATGTATTTGTGTTCACCACCATGTTCGTCACGGTGGCTGGAGCCACGGTCAAGGTGTACGGAGTCGTCACACCACATGCCGCGAGCGTCAATTGTGTGTTGCTCGTATTGTAGAGGGTGATGTTGCTGGGTTGGTAGACACCACTTGTGGGCGCAGTCGAAACTGCCGAGAATGTTCCGGTCGTTCCGACGGAATTGCTGCTGTTTCCGGGTGAACTTCTGGTTTGCCCGGCAGGCAAATCAACCGTCAAGTTGTCGCTTGCGCAGGATGGGTTCCCGGCTGCCGCAGAGGTGGTTGTGCGGTTGGCATACAGATCCTGCACTTCCGCTTCGATGTTGAACGGTGTGCCTGCAGTGAGAGCCGGCAAGCTGCTGGCAGTAGAACTGTTGAAGCTGGTGAGGAGAACTTTGTTTGCCGCTGCGGGCTGCACCGAGAACGCGATGGAGTTGGATGTGATTCCATAAACCGTGGCGCTGATGGTTTTTGCATTCTCTGCCTTGATGAGATTGAACTTGTATGTTGCAGCCGAATAGCTATCGGCGGTAGAAAGGCTGCCGTTGGCGAACGTCACGCTCGGTTGCTGCGCGAGCCCGCGCTGGAGCGTTGCACCCGTGCCGCCTGTGCCCCAGCCGTTGCCGTTCGTGGCTGTTGAATTCCATGTGAGCGTTCTGCTTTCAGAAATGGGCGAAGGAGTATCCACACCACTTTTGGTTGTGCGCAGGTTGACTGCCGAAATGGCCAGATTGCCCGAAGCCGCGGTGAGCGTCGGATTGGTTGAAGTGATGTCTGTGTTGGCGGCACTGCGCGCAACAATCCTGACCTCCTTCACGCCACCCCAAGCCGTGATAGATAGGGGTGTGGCCAATGGAGATTTTGTGCACGAAATCGCGCCATCGACGTAGGTGTTTGTTCCCTTGTTTCCAAGCGTGACGCTTGCTGCCGCGGTTGTGGCAATGTTGATTGCGTCGGGACGAGTCTGGGGGTCGAAACTCCATGAATCACAGTTGCCATAGCTGCCAGTGAGATTGTTTCCATAGGTGTCCCAGAAATAGGCGTAAACCGTTTTGCTGGAACAATCGAGTTGGTTGTTGGATGCGTGCATCGGGCATTTCACCTCACTTTCTGCAGTGTTGACCGCTCCTGCAGTGGTGCGCAAAACCCCCGTTGCCGCGCTGGCAGGATTCACAATCACTGACACTGTTGCCGGGGAAAGGCCGCAGCCCGAGACTGAAAGTGATTCACTCGCTGATGCCCGATAGAGAACAACATTGCTGATGCTGTGCAGCCCAGTGCTTGCAATACTGCTGGTGCCGTAATTCGGGTTGTTGCCGGCCGGAGATGCACCACTGCCTGACAAGGACAGCGGTGTTGTGCACTCGCTGCCGGAAGTGTTTTTGCTGGTGCGATTGAGGTGGATGTCTTGAATTTCGACGTCGAAACTGAATTGGCTTCCTGCGGTTTTGGCACTGAGCGTTGGCAATACAAACGCATGTGCATTTCCAGGATTCACCGTGATTCCGGTGTAGCTCAAAGTTTTTCCTTGAATCCGAAGCGTCAGCGCGTTGCTGGTCGAAGCAGCCGTGTAATTCAAATTCAAGGCATCGCTCGTCACCCCGTTGGTCGCAAACGTTCTGGTGACAATGCTGTTGGTGGTGTCGCGTCCTGATTCAGTCACGCTCACAATCTTCAAGAAATTATTCTGTGAGGAGCCCGTGTCCACGTGTATTTTGCTGAGGGTTGAGCTTTGAACAAGCGGTCTTGTGGCAACATCAAAACCGCCCCGGCGTTGGTACAGGGTCAAACCCGTGAAAGTCACGTTGCCCGTGGCGGCTGTCAGAGTTGCGCCTTGCAAGGTGGCTGGAGTTGTGCTGGAGACGTTGATTTTCGACAATCCGCCGTAGATATTGCTGATTGAAGCCACCTTTAGGTCCTTGCTGCACGAGAGTGTCCCATCAATAAAATCAGTTGCAGTCAGTGTTGCTGTTCCGCCTGTGAAGGTGGTGGTGGGAACTGTCGCAGCCGTCAGGCCGGTTGGGAAGTTGGTATAGTTCCAACTGCAGCTCACGGGAGATCCGCCGTTGAGGCTGTTGCCCCAGTCGTCCCAGTAATACGCTTTGATGGATCCGCAATTCACGTTGCTGTTCGTGGGCGAATTCGATGTGAGTGAACATTCGTAACTTGTTGTTTCCGCCGTCACGCTCGTGTCGTTTGCAGCTGTGGACAAAAAGCCGATACGAGCAACATTGGGGCTGACGGCGATAATCTTTGTATTGCTGACACCGCAACCTGCAAAAGAAACAGTGGTTGGTCCTGTTTTGTACAGGGTGATGGTTGATTTGTATTCCCCGGGATTGCTTTGCACCAAGGGGTTTGGAGGATCTGCCGTGGGTGCGACCGCTTGTCCACCATTTTTTCCACTTGAAGTGTAGGTCGCGGTGTCGATGCCAAAACCAATTGTGGAACACTGTGCACTGGTGCTGCCGTTGATCCATGTGTTGGTCGGGTTGCCGAACTGATCCTTCATCACCACAGTGACATTGGACAAGGCTATTCCTGCTGTGGCGTTTGCCGGAACACTTGAGACGTCGATTTGCGATGCCGGGCCCGCGTCAACGCTTCTGCCCCAGACGACGTTTTTTCCGTTCAGGCTGAGTGTAATGTTGCCCGCAGTCGCAGCTGTTCTCAGATAACCTGTAAACGTGCTGCCGCACTCGGATCTGGTTGTGGAGTTGGCAAGAATGCACGTTGGGTTTGTCGGCATGGAATCAAGCACAACGGCTCTTGTGATGGTGAATTGCTTGGCTGCGATTATTTCGCTCGCGGGCAAGGGGACCAACTCTCCGTTTTTGCTTGCCGACACCTTGATGCCCTGAATCACCATTTTTGTTCCAGCGGGGACATTCGAGGAAGTGATGATCGTATTGCTCAGGTCGGTGAACTCGGCAGTTGCTTCCAGATTTGCAACGCCGCCCCAATATTTGATGGATTTGGTGACGCCATCCCGGCTGCAAGAAAGGGTTCCGTCGACGAAGTCGGCAGATGAAACGGTGCGCGAAGAACCTTGTCCGGCCAAATTGTTTGGTGATTTGATGTCAAGGCTGTGCTGCGCCGTGGGATTGTTCCACGACCACTCGCAGGAGCTGCCGGTGGGGTCGATTCTGTTGCCAAAGGCATCCCAGAAGAACGAATACACTGTTCCACAATTCGTTTCTGCAGTTGCAGATGAGGTGTTCGAGCAGGTGCGCTCCACCGAAGAAGAATTGCCGGTAAGTCCAAGATCATCGCTCGCAGGAACTGCAGAGGAATCACTCAAAACCATGCGATTGACAGGCGCGGTCCTGACGACAACACTCTTTGTGGCGGAGGTAAACCCACAGGCATTCAGGGTCAGACTCTGCGTTCCACTTTTGAACAGTGTCATGCCGTTGAGGGAATAATAACCCTTGCCGGGGATCTTGCTGATCGAGAAAGGTATTGAATTGGTTGCGTCGCCGCCCCATCCGCCAGTTGATGTTCCAGTTCCTGTCGGCACGGACAAGGCGATTCCAGCACTGCAGCCAATATCACTGAGATTACCAAATGCGTCGACAGTTTTGGCTGTCAATGAGAAGGGTACGCCCGCGACTTGCTGCGGGATGCTTCCACCATCAGACGGTATCACGACCCCGGAGGCTTGAACGGCGGCTTCGATGACATCGAGTGAATTTTCGTTTTCTCCCTCAATCCCTGCATTGTCGCTGACAACAAAAGTGCTTTTTCCGATTCTCTCTGATTTGTACAGACGCATTTCTCGAGAAGCGACACCATTCACCCAGACCGCAGATCCGAAAAGAGGAGCTGTGTTGTTGGGCGATGTTCCGGCTCCCGAAAAAGTCAGGGTGCGTTCGTTGAGCTGGCTGTCCAGGGTGGTGATCACATTGTTGGCATAATCCAATGCCTTCATTGTCATTGTCTGCAGCGTACCTGCGGTGAATGTCGCGTTGGAAAAAATCAACTTGTAATTTCGAATCGACAATGGTGTGTACTCGAAGTTCATTTCAACAGGTTGTGCCAAGGCTACCTGAACATTCATCAGTTTGAATTGGACTCGATGACCCACCGGGTACCAGACGTCGCTGAAAGTTATCTCGGAATCCATGTTGAAAAGTGAGGTCTCGCGGGATGTGTTTGCAAATTCGCCGGCGGAAGTGAATACGCCTGAGACGTCTCCCGGTCCGGTGATTTTTTCGGCCGCCAATTTCAAGCCGGCGGGACCTGGGGCCGGATTCCGCCACTCGTCAAAAAGCTTGATGGTGAGGTCGAAACGTCCATCAGTGGAGTTTTCAGCCTTGCGCGCAGAATGAGAACTCAGAATTTGATATTCGTGGACCGGCCCAGGTGAGACGATGATAGGCTTCGGGTACGAACCCTGACGGCCTCCAGAAAGACTGTCCCGGATCGTCAATGCATTTGCGGCCAAAGATTCCGCTTTAAAGAACCTGAGATCAGCCCATGCCTGCCCTGAATAAAATCGCAGGGAGCTGGGCAAAATGGGCGCTGTTTGTAAACTATCGTTGGCCTGCGATGGACCACTCCATCGGAATGTAAACGCGTCAAGTGTGGCGTCGATGCCTGCGACAACGTCACCGTAGGAATCCACGGCATTGATGTA
>JBMSQQ010000073.1:0-16946 GCA_049423385.1 Silvanigrellaceae bacterium
TTAAGGCACATGGACCGGGAATGGGAATTATTTTTTGTTCTTGTTGTCGCAAAACGCATTCTCGAAAGCGACCTCTCCTTGCTGGAGGAATTACAGACGCGCACCGGAAAAAAGATTCACGTCGTCAGAACCATGATCGATCAGGATATTGAAAATGCAGTTCACGATGGACTGTCTCGCGATCTGGTTCTGCCAAGAATCCGAACCGATCTTGAAGGCAAATTTGGCCGCAACAGAAACTGTTGGCTCGTCTCGAACAGGCATCCCAAGGAGTTCGACTTTCCTGCGTTTTCGGATTCCCTGCTGGAAGACTTCGATGAAGCGCGTCGCGACAAGTTTGTTTTTGCGGTTCAGGCGTACACCGAGGAGCAGCTGCGACGCAAACGCGAAGTCGCTGAACGTCACGTCAACCTGTTTTCGGGAATGGCTGCCGTCAACGGCTTCAATCCAATTCCCGGTGCTGACATTGTCGCCGATGTCGCAATTCTGGTGAAGATGAATCAGTGGATTCTCCGCTGCTACAAACTCGATGAGGAACATCTGCGCAAGGAGCTTGGCAAGTCTTCGCTTTCCTCTGCACAACTCACTCTCATCAACCGGCTCATTTCCTATGGAACACGCGAATTCGTTCTGTCGCTGTTGAAGCGCCAGGCGACGCGCATGACGGGCAAGGAACTCGCAAAGTGGGTTCCTGTTGTTGGCCAGATGGCATCGGCAGGACTTGGGTTCGCCCTCACCCGCTGGATGGGACACGACCTTGTCGACCAATGTGAGGAAGCCACCCGATCAATTCTGCACGGTCAAAAGAAGGGCGCAGGTTCGAGACAAAAAAACAAGGACAACACACACGCTTAAAAAAGAATGGAGAATGTTCAATGAAACATGTTTTTGCATCCACCGTTTCTGCAGTTGCTTTGCTTGCCACCACGACCGCCTGCAAAAGGTCCGGCGAAACCGCAGGCGACTCGGGCACTGCATCGATTGATTCATATAGCGAATGCAAACCCGGACTCTTGCGCTGGATGTGCAAACCCAAAACGGAATTGCTTTTTGCGGTCAAATTCGGCGACGGTTATTGCCTCTATAAATCATCATTCAAGGGCGCAACACCGGACGAACGGGCCAAACATGTCAAGGACCTTTTCAGCAACGAACGCTTTACGCAAAGTTACCCACAGCCGCACGCAACAAAATTTTCCCGGAACACTTTGCTTTCAAGGATTTCGGATGGCGGTTCATACATCAAGGACAGATTCCATGATGCCATCCGGGATGAATTGGCACATGCAGACAAAACACCGGGCCTCGTCAATGCCGAAGTCAAGGCATGAAATCCCGCTCCTGAGGATTTTTTTGGGGAGTTCACGAATTGGCTCGAGACTGCCTTTTTCAGCGCAGACAGCGGCGGAGTCAGCGGCAAGTGTCCTCCACCCCGGGAACTGCAAAAGAGTCGGTGAGCACCTGTCGGGCAATCAAACCAATCCGGCAGCGTCAGAAAATGACTTCTGGGTATTTTCAAAAAAATCATGTTCGTCATGACCTGCTGTCGCACCGGCACGCAATGTCCTGCTCAGCTCGGGCATCGTTCTGAGCAGTTTCTGGCTCTGCTCAATCCCTCGCATGGCCTTTTGGAGATGTTCGGAAATCTGTTCCGACATGACGTTCAATTGCTGCTCGGCATTTTGCAGGAATTTTATCTTTTCGTTCACTCCCGACGACATCTCATAATAACGGATCGCGTGCGACAACGGTTGGAGGGCAACAAAGAGAGTGTGGGGGGAGACGACGAGAACCCGTTCTTCCACCAGGGATTGCCACAACTCGATATCGTGCAGAACTTCCTGAAAGACTCCTTCGGACGGAATGAACAAATAAGCAAAATCGGTGGTGCCCAATTCGGGGCGCACGTATTTTCGGGCAATTTCTCGAGCACTCGCACGGAGTGCCTGTGCCAATTGCTTGCGGGCATCCGTCATGACCGATGCATCGACGTGTCCTTCGAGCAAGGTCTGGGCTGCGGCAAAATGAAATTTCGCATCAATCGGGCAAACAAGTCCAATGTGGGGAAAGCGAATCACTGCGTCAACCCGGCCGCCTCCAATTTCATGTTGAAAAGCATAACCATGGGGTGGCAGCACATCACTGAGCAATCTTTCCAGCGTTGTTTCACCCAGAATCCTGCCTCGCAAATGAGGAACAACAAGAGCGGTCTTCAACGAACCGACCGCATCACTCATGACCCTGAGTTGTTGGGCCTGACCTCCCAATTGGGCATGAACATCGCGACTCCAATGTTCAACCCTTTTGGCCAGGGCATCGGCTTGCATGGAAATCTGGTTTTCGAGCTGACGTTGGTGGTTTTGCAGCTCAGCCAATTTTGTTTCCTGTCTCTTCTGTGTCGCGCGTGTCCAGGCACGAAGCATCACACCCAGACAGACCAGGCCAACCAGCAAGCTCACACTGAGGGGATAGGCCAATGCACTGACAATTGTGCTAGTATCAAATTGAGACATGTTTCGGGCCTCCTCACCCCACAGGAAAGTTTTATGAGATCTCCGACACCAATGCCATCGATGCCGTTGACTCCTTGGCTGCGTGAGCATGGTTCAATCGAGGCGGTGGAGATCGTCGAACATTTTCTGCTCCAGTTCCAGAGCCAACACACACGGCGAAACTACGCGTCTGATCTCGATTCGTTCTTTGGATGGTGGAACAAAAAAAATGCACAACTGATCGAAAACCTCGAGGCGATCACCGAGAAACACGTCATGCTGTGGCTGGAACAGTTTTCTGCCGGGTCGAACCGGTCACGCAAACTTGCAACTCTGAGTTCGTTTTTCCGTTTTTGCGAACGAAAAAAATTCATTCCATCGAATCCATGTCGGTTGCTGAAACGCAAGAAGGAAGGCTCGTCCGGAACCACCCAGGCATTGGACGAAGAAGAAACCATCCGGTTATTGAATCACTTGCATGCCGCCGCATTTGAATTTCAGCTCCATGGAAAGCATGCGGAACGCCAACGGCGTTCGGCTCAACTCCGATTTGCGGTTATTCACACACTCTTTTCGGTTGGAATGCGGGTCGACGAACTTTGCGAATTGCGCGTCGGCGATCTTCTCTTTCACCCACCGTCATTCAAAATCCGCTTTACAAGCAAGGGTGGCGAAGAACACACCACTGCAGTTTCAGAATCATGTGCAACCGTGATTCAAAACTATCTTTCAATGTGCCGCAGCGGCGCGGTATCCGGGGATTTCGTTTTCTCCCGGGTTCAGGCTGCCAGCAAGGTAGTCAAATTGTCGCAAACGGCAGTATTCCGCATGATTCGGGAATCAGCGAACGAGGCTGGAATCAACAAGAGCCTGAGCCCACACAGCGCACGCGCAACGGTTGCAACTGTTCTCCACCGCCAAGGAGTTCCACTCGGTTTTATTCAAACGTTGCTCAACCACAAACAGATCACGACGACGGCGCAATACGTCAAAAAAGCAAATGAGCGCAGCGAATCCGCCGCGCTCAAGGCACCTGTCTCACAATGGCTGGACCGAACCCGCTAAACCCTCCCCGCACCTGCCTTGCATTCTTTCGAAAAGAAGAAAGGCGGGTCTGGAATACGGCAGGACGGAAAATCAGATATCTTCGTCGTCGTCATCCCTCATGCCTGGACCCACGATGGTGACCTTGCTGTCGTCGAGGTCCGCATTCTTGACTGCATCACGCAACTTTTCGGAAGGGTGAAAAGTCACAACCCGGCGTGCCGAGATTTCGATTCTTTCGCCAGTGTGGGGATTGCGTCCCGGGCGGCTCTGCTTGCTTTTCACAGTCCACTTGCCGAAGCCGGAGATTTTCACTTCCTCACCCTGCTCGAGTTTGCTCTTCATCGTCTCCAGCATCAATTCGACAAGCTTTTTAGCCTCTTGAAACGAGAACTGGGTCCGCTGGCGGATGATCTCGACGAGACGATCTTTGGTGAGTGTCATGATGCAGTATCCCCTCTCAAATCTGGCCTTGCTCACACTTGCCGGTATCATTTCACACCCTTACCCACGCATTCAACCGCACACATGTCAAAAATTCCGGATCCTGCCCCAAAAACCGACTCGTCCCTTTGCTGTGGCAATTTTACCTGACTTCCACCCGGCGCGGACTTGCTGTTCGGACCCGCTCCCGTTAGAGAGGTAGCGGTTGATAAAATGCTTTTTTGGGGAGTCTTTTCGCCTATGAATATCGTTTTTCTTCACGGCTTTCTCGCGACCACCCTTTTTGCAGCAGTGCTCGCTGACAGCCTCTTCATTCGCTCAAAGAACTCGCAAATCTTGCAGCCGGAAGCACTGATTGCATCCTGGCGCCGGTGGATTGGCCTCTACGAAATGTTTGCGGTTGTTGTCGTTGCAGGGCTTGGCATTGTTCAATGGATGCCCAACGTCTCAGGCTATCCCGCACCCATCTTTCACTCCAAATTGACTCTTCTGATTGTGCTTTTGGCACTGGCAAAAATCCGTATGTTCCGCGAACGGAAAACCCAGCAACCGAGCGCCGGGCTGACCAGGGCGATGCTCGCGGTCGTGACACTCATGTTTCTTTTGGGCTTGAGCTACCACACGGGAGTTCTGAGATGAGCAACGCTCAGCCCACCCACACCACCCACGTGGCAGGCCGCACCCGCTTACTGACGGGAGCCAAGCCAACGGCTGACCTGCACGTTGGAAACTATTTTGGGGCTATCAGGCCAGCCGTTGAGGCTTCGCTCGATCCCAAAAATGAAGTGATATTGATGTGCGTGGATTGGCATGGCCTGACCGACCGGGCAAAAATGCTTGAACCCGGCAAACAGACGCCTGGCCTGCTCGCAACCTACCTGACCATGGGGTTTTCACTTGAAAACAACATGTGCATTCTTCAAAGCGAAATTCCCCAGATTCAGGAAATGGCTTGGTACCTTTCCTGCGTCAGTGCAGTCGGTCTTCTTGAAAGAGCACATGCCTACAAGGATGCCGTCGCCAATGGCAAGGAACCAACCGCGGCGCTGTTCAATTATCCGGTTCTGATGGCGGCCGATATCGTCACGTTTGATGCCCAGCTGGTGCCGGTCGGCAAAGATCAGGCACAACACCTGGAGTATGCCTCCGACATGGTCAAATACTTCAACAATGCCGTTGGACATCCGGTATTGTTCGAGCCCAAGGCGCAAATCCAGGAAACGCCTTTGCTGATTGGCATCGATGGCGAGCGAAAAATGAGCAAGAGTTACGGAAATCACATTCCGCTTTTTGCACCCAAAAAGGAAATTGAAAAACGCTGCAAGGAAATCAAAACCGACTCCAAGGGTCTCGACGACCCCAAGGATCCGGAAAGCTGTGCCGTGTTTCAAATCCTCAAGTCTTTTGGCTCCATCGAAGCAATTTCCTATATGGAAGAGCGCCTGCGCAAAGGTACAAGCTACGGATATGGCCACGCGAAAAAGGACCTGATGGAGGAACACGAACGGGTTTTTGGCAGCAAGCGTGAGCTTTTCGAGCACTACATCAACAGCCCCCGCGAGGTTGCACAGATTCTTGCACCCGGCCATGACCGGGCAAGGCAAGTGGCAGCGACAGTTCGCCAACGGGTGCGTGATGCTCTTGGATTGGGTATTCTGTAGGCAAACCATTGCCTGCAGGAGCCCTTTATGACGCCCCAGCGAACAGCGAATCATCATCCAATTCTCATCCCACTGTTGTTCGTACCTGCGATAGCCTTGAGTGGTTGTCAGCTCTTTCAATCCAAAAACAATACTTTTGTTCAAAAAGACAAAACCACTGGACAAATTCAGGCTCTCTTGCTGCCGCTGAATGACACCATCGCGGATGCAGCTCCCTCGAATCCAAGCACCCCATCTGCAAATCCGAATCCAGGAGCTTCAGGTGTGACAGATGTTGCAGCTGCCACTGACACGGCAGATGCACCGGACGATGTTGCCACGGCATTCAAGAAAATGGGGCAATGCTGGTATTTGATTCGTGCAAACGACAGTCGAAAAAAGAAAATCGACCTCAACAACGTCAATCTCAGCCTGCCGGCGGACCAGGCCGATGCGATGGAAGGTTCAGAGCTTGTCACGGTCAATTACGTGCCAACACCTGCGCTGATCGGAGCGATGAAACGCGACCCGCTGCTGAGAAACATGCGGGCACTTTATGACAACACAAAGCAGAGAATGACTGAGGCTAGTCAACGCAACTTTTCAAACCTCACCTCAAATCCGGTCTATGTTGCAACCGTCGGCGGTACGATTGCCAGCCAGGCCTTCCTCAATGATCGTCTTGGCGGAATGAGTGCGGAAAGCCTGCTTGCGAATCGTGAAAAGGCATTGGCTTTCTGGACGCGTGTGACAGAGAATTCGGTCATTTCAAAATTCAGGAATGGCGCACTCGTGGCCAAACTTGCTGGTCCGCGCAACGTGATTGTCAACTCGGCATTCAGCATCTTCGATAAAGCCCATCATTTTTGTTTCCGCAATCCAAGCACATCCCGCGTGATGGGACTTGCCTGCGTGACGGGGCTCGTCACCGTGATTTCCGCGGCAATCCAGGGCTCCGTGAATCTGTGGACGGAAAACACCGAAAAGCCACCACCTCTTTTCAAGGCAGACAAACAGTTCCTGGATGAATTTGCCGCTGCGGTTGCAGACATCGAAAAAGAGGCGATTGTCACCGACGACGAACTGACTGCGTTGGTCAGGACTTCCGACGGCAAAAATCAGGAAGGTGTGCTGCGCAAACTTGGAAAACGCCCTGGTGCAGCTTGTCCAACCTCTGCACAGGCGGCCCGCAACCTCAGGGTCGCTGCGGGCCTGGAGCAATAATCCTCAAAGCAGGATGCCGACATCCAGACCGAAACGTGATGTCTTTTGCGTGCGGCCTACTCCTGCAAAAACCGAAAGGGTTTTGTTTTCAAAACCAAGGCGGCCCTCGCCACCAAAGTCATCACGCCACTTGTTTTCCTCGTCCCACACTCCGCCTCCCAAAGCGCGAGCACCCAGGATGACACCATTGATGTTGAATCCTGCACCCAAAAGTGCGTGAGCGCTGGCTTGCTTCATCAATTTGTCACCTTTGGACATCGACGCCAATGTGGCACCAGCTTCGGTTCTCAGGTTTGGCATGCCCGTGTTCGGACGAACATACGCAACCTCAAGCCCAATGACCGGAAAAGACTCATCCAGGTCGCGGTCTGAATCTTGTCCCATTCGGGCTGCAATACGTCCAAAATTTTCACGCATCGACTCTGACTTGATCACGGGTTCAACCGAAACGCGCGGCAATTCGCCACCTTCTTTTTGAGGCTCGATCTGAGGCTCCCCCGTCTCGGAGCCTGCACCCGCAGTGGTGTGGAGTCGCCGGTCCTCGGTTGTCACAGAGCCCGACGCATCCGCCATCGCTGCCTTGACCTCGGGTGTAAGAGAAATAATTGTCATTCGCAACGTGTCACCGAGCTCCCGGCTGGGCCCCGCATTGACGGACTCAATGCGAACGTTGGGAAACTCGGAAGTGAGCTTACCTCGGAGATTTTCCAGACGGGCGTTTGCGCGCCACAAATTCGTCTTGTGAGTGCCTGCCAACCTCGTGCTTGCAATAATCTGAACATGTTCAACATCAGCCTTTCGATTTGCAAAGACCGAAAGGCAATCATCGAGTTGCTTGCTGGGTAGCACCGTCTGCTTACTTGAATATTTCAATGTGCAATTTCGAATCTCGGTGTGTGCCTTGTCAGCTGCATGCGCAAATTTGGTACCAGCAAGCAAAGCAGCGCTGGCCATCAGAAGTCGAATTCCCTTCATGTCGCCTCCTGTCTTCCGGGGTGGTTCTTTGGTCGAACAATGCACTCGAATATGTCCTCCAGAATCCTGGGCCCATCAATTGTCGAATCTGAAAAAACAGCAAGGAAGGGAAAATGATTTTGTCACAGAAAGAATTTCGATGGAAAGTTGACTCACGCAAACCTAAAAAACACAGATAATCTGAGGAAACAGAACGGAATCGACGGAGTTTGCGTGAACGTCGTTGTCAAAAAAAACAATGGAATGATTTTTGGTCCCATCTCAATCGAAGACCTGTCACACCTGCTGGACAGTGGGCAAGTTTTGAAAAGCGAATGGGCGGCTCAGGTCGGCTCCAACGATTGGCAACCTGTTCAGAAATTTCTCAAGTCTGTTGGTTTTGGAAGCAATCCCATGGCAAGTCATCCAAAGCGACTCGCCGCCTTCCTCGTCGATTGTGCATTTCTGTTGGCAATTTACCACGGGCTCAATCCCCTGATCGAAAATCTGCCGACTTTCGTGATCAACCACTGGGATTCGACTCGCCATTTCCTGCTGTCTTTCGCTGTCTGGCAAGTCATCATTTCACTCATGCAATCCTCCCGCTTGCAGGCGTCCATTGGCAAAGCCATGTTTGGACTCGTGGTTGTGAATGAAAACAAGAAACGACTTGGCCTCAACCAATCTCTTGCACGACAGTTTGCTTTTGCCGCGACGGCTTCATTCCTCGTTTTTTTTCTGATGCCACTGTTCACAAGCAAAAGACAGGGTGCACATGATATCATGCTGCACACGCAGGTGATTGAAGTCTAAAAAAATCAGATTTCGGGATCGGCACTCCGCACCCGGACAACTTTTGTTCGTCCGACGAAGTCTGTCACAAAGAATCCCATGAATGTCAGAAGGAAAAGCGGCGGGAGCATCGCACGACCCAATGTCTCCCTAAAAAAAACGCTGATGATGCCGAGCTTTTGGTTTGGAAAGTTGCGCGGCACAACCTGAATCCCGATGATGCGCTTGCCGACGGTCATGCCGCCTCGCCACGTCATCCCCACCCAATACAGGAAAGGCACCAGAATCGACAACACTGCTGTTACCAGCAAGCTTGCAAGATGTGGAATGTTCAAAAAACGAGTTGCGAAAAAGTCGAACACGGAAACCAACAGCAAAGTCAAAGGACCCGACACCGACAAATCTATTGCGTAAGCGAACAGCCTGTCTTGCAGTGATGCATCCGGATAAATCGAAAAATCCTGTTCAAACTGAAACCTCAACAACGAGTCCGGTTGCTGAAATGGATTCCTGCTTTTGGCAGGTGCCGGAGCGCTGCTGCGCGCTGCCATCATCTTCATTTCAATGACAGACAACTTCTCGTTTTTTGCAGAAGACGCAGTTTCGGGTTGTTGCGAAACAGCTTTATCCGACGTCATTGTCTGCACCCTCGCCAGCCCGGTCAATGTGTTTCCTGACACAGTCGACGACGATCCGATTCGACAGCGATGGCAAGGTCTCGAGAATCTCTTCGGCCCCCCTGGTTTCAGACAATTTCTTGGCTATTCCATCGATAGAACTCAACACCGCAGGTGACTGCCGACTGCGCGGGTACAAATACAGATACGCATCGAGACAACGGATGGCGAGTCCAAGACGTTCAGCTTTGACCGCAGATTCCGCAAGCGACATCCACGTCAATTGTCCCGTTCGAGGGGTCAACTGTATCAACGGGATATCCTTGGGACACACGTCAAGCAATCCCAGACCAATGTGTTTCATTCCAAATTTTGTCGTGAGAGCAAGCACGTCTGCAAAATACTTCTCGGCAAATTCAATAATTCTTGACCGCAACGGATGATCAGGCTCATCTCTAAGAAGTGCAAAGCCCTTGTGAATCGTGAGGCCTGCGGGAAATGGATTGTCGAGGTTGGTGGCAACTTGAACATTTGCCTTTTCCAGGAGTTCTTCCATACTGCCCGCTCTCTTCAATTCTTCGTATTTGCGTTCTTCACCCAGAAACAGGAATCCTGCAGGCCGTTTGTTCGACAGCTTTAGAATCGCTGTCATTAGTGCAGCAACACCAAATGCGGCCAGATGCGCTCCATGCGCAATATTCCCGCCAAAGGGATCCTTCAGACTGTTCAGGAGCCCTTGAACATCACCAATCACCGTCAGAAATGGCAGCATGTATTTCACCGGAATTTTGAACACGGCAAAACGGAACGGAACCCAACACAAAACATTCATCCGACTTGAGGCAAACAAAACGTAGTACATGCCGGCGACGGCAGAGACGATCGCCGATCCACCAAGAAGCATTGTTTCTCCCGGCAGACTGATGGCGTCGAACATCATTCCGAAAGTTCCCGCAGTTGCCGCAATCAGCAGAAACCACCAGGGAGCAAGTGCACTTTCAACAGCAGTACCAATCATGACGAAGACAATCGTGTTTCCCCAGAAATGACTCGCCGAACCATGTCGAAACTGTGCGTCCAAAAGTGATTTGAAATTGACGTTGTCGCGCGTCAAGCGGTTTGAGGCTTGAAGCCAGGCACGCGACTTCTCGTCGACATATTCAAGTGAACGGATCACCTTCGAATGGGAAGGATATTTTTTAAACGACTCAAAATCATTTCCGGCACCGGAAATGAAATTTTTCATTCGAATCTTTTTTCTGAGGCAATCCGTGTCGCCCCGTTTGCAGCGTTCGAGCTGCAAAGCCACCTGCTGAGCGTTGTCGGAAGAAAATTCTTCCTTGGCATCCGGCGATATGCCGCGGACCCTGAGAACGACCGCGGCCGCTGCCTTTGCCTCGGAAGAACATTCTGTCGAATCCTCTTCTTCGTCCTCATCCAGACAGGCCTGCACAAACAGGCTTTCCAGGTTGGCCTTGAGTCCGGAGTGGGTTGCGGCGGCACGGCCCACGTCGTCACGGGACCTCGAGATGTCCTCGCCGAACAAAAAAACAACAAACCAGACAACTGCAACAAGCATTGTCAGAATGGGAGTTCGGGGTAGTTTATGTCCCAATCCAAAAGGAACACTCAGCATCTTGGCGCCCCAGACCGTGTGGCTCATCGCCCGATGAGCCCTACAGATTCTTCTGGGTATCGGCGGAGCACCAACGCTTTCTGAAGACAAATTTGAAAACTTGTTGACCAATCGCCTGTTTGCGCTTAACCAGCCAAAAGTCCTGAACTAACAGGAGACAACGGGATGAGTGCGCTGCGCTTTGCTATGTTAGGCCTCTTGCTCACATCTTGTGGACGCCAGAAGGCCGTTGAATCCAACCCAACGACTGCTGCCGTCAGCAGTACAGAAGTTGGCAAGACCATACTGGCTGGCGATGTCTTGCTGGTGCCCCTCAATTGCTATGTCTGCAACGCCATCGAATCCGAGATCGGGTTGCCCTATTCCCATTCGGTGGTTGTTGCAAACACCACCACTGACGCGAGCAAAAGATACGTTTTTGAGGCCTGGGGCACGGTCAAAAAAACGCCTTACCTTGAAATTCTCCGCCGCAAACAAAAAAACCAGAAACTTTTTCATCTGCGGGCCGCAGAATTCGCTGCCTCCAAGCGCCCCGGACAGAAAGAAATCTCCTCAATTTTTGAACGTGAATTTGGCGGATTGCCGTTTGACGATGAATATCTTTGGACAAACACGGACGAACAAGGCCGCGACAAACTTTATTGTTCTGAATTTGTCATCAAATTCATGAATAGATTGTCAACAAAAAAGCTCAACCCGTCGCCCATGGATTTTTCGAGGAACTTGCCATTCTGGAAAAAATACTACGAGCAATTTGGAATGCTCCCTCCCACGGGTCAGCCGGGCGGCTCACCCGCATCGATCTATTTCAGTGACCTCTACCTGAGATTGGGAGAGATCGAAGAAAACTGAAAGTTGCTTTTCCAATTTTTTCAAATCAACACGAGTGCAGGTCATGAGTCATTTCTCTGGAGTTTTGGGTATTCTATTCATGATTGGAATTTGCTGGTTCTTCAGCGAAAACCGCAAGGCAATTCCTTGGAAGACGGTTGGAATTGCAACGCTGATGCAATTGATCCTCGGTATTGCAATTGCCGGCATACCTGCCCTCGGAATCAACGGACCACTGAGCGGTTTTTTTGGTGCAGCCAATGATGCCATCATTGCAACCCTTGCTTTTGTTGATAAAGGTTCAGGCTTCGTGTTCGGGCCTCTCACCCAACCTGAAAAAATTGGCGATTACATCATCGCCTTCAAGGTTCTTCCATCCATCATCTTTTTTGCATCATTGATGGCTGTGCTTTACCATTTCGGCATCATGCAAAGGATCGTCAATACTCTCGCCTGGATCATGAGACGATATTTAGGAATCTCCGGTCCGGAATCCTTGTCCACGGCTGGAAACATCTTTCTTGGACAAACCGAAGCTCCCCTTTTGATAAAGCCTTACGTGGAAAGCATGTCACGCAGCGAAATGATGTGCATCATGGTGGGAGGATTTGCCAACGTCGCAGGCGGGGTTTTGGCAGCCTACGTTGGAATGCTTGCCGGAATCATTCCAGACATCGCAGGTCATCTGCTGACGGTCAGCGTGATGTCTGCTCCGGCGACAATTGTCTTTTCCAAGATTCTGGTTCCGGAAACGAGCATTCAAGGCAACCACAAAGACGCAACACTGCAGGGGAAGTCGATCTACACAAACGGAATCGACGCAGCAGCGCAGGGCGCGCTTGAAGGAACGCAACTCGCCATCACTGTTGGTGGCATGTTGATCGCATTCATCGCACTCATGGCACTGGGCAATGGTGCACTTGCCTGGCTCAGCAACAGCACAGGAATATCTGCGAAACTCGGCAACCCCTTGAGTCTTGAATTGCTTCTCGGTTGGCTCTTTTCACCCTTTGCGTGGTTGCTTGGAGTTTCGGCAGAACACATGAATTTTGCCGGGCAACTGCTGGGTAAGAAGCTCATCCTCAATGAGTTCGTGGCATACCTGGACCTTGCCAAAAACGGAGCCTCTCTCGACAGGCGCTCAGCTCTCATCATGTCATACGCGCTGTGTGGTTTCGCCAATTTCGGCTCCATTGCCATCCAAATTGGTGGGATTGGCGGCATGGCTCCCGGCAAAAAGTCAGAACTGGCGGAATTGGGCCTGAAAGCCATGCTGGCGGGTATGTTTGCCTCTGCCATGTGCGGAGCCATCATGGGACTTTTGTTCTAGACAAGGAGCCAGCGAGAGCGCCTCAAATCAAATGCGAGTCAACTGAAAAGTCTGTTTTCCGCAATTGACTGTTGCCGAATTGGAAAGAATTGAAAACGTGCAGCGATGATTGCCCTTGTCCAGGCAACCTTCGGGTCCATCGCTCTCAGTGACCTTGATATTCACCAAGCCGGCTTTGGACAGATTGGGTGGATACAGGAACCGACTGCGGCATGCCGCAGAGACGGCAGAACAGTCCGGGCTGAACGTCCAGGTATCGTCTGCCGGCATCGAAGCCTTCCAAGACCCCACAATCGGCGACTCCAGGCATGCGTCTTTGCCAAAAGGAGCTGGTTGTTCTTCGAGCAACGGCTTCGAAACGCACGAAATACAACCCAGAGCCCCAACAAAAGCCAACGAAAGAGCCCTCAGAACGCCACAATTGAACATCATCGTGCACCACCTAAATTTTCATTGTTATTCCGAGAGATTAACCAAAGAAAGCGAGAAAATCCAAAGTATCGACAAAAACGCAACTCGAGTGCCCGAATGACGATTAAAAAAACAATAATTTCATTACTTTTAACCTATCCATCATCGACCCGCCAAATATCTCTCAAGGATTTCCTCCCGAGCACCGACCATGCCCTATGAAACGGACCTGCATGACTTCCTCGCAAGGAGATGGGTATGAAAAGACTTCTCAAGAGAAATTTTCCCACGTTCCCATTGGCACTTACAGTTCTCGGCGTGGTTGGTGCCAGCTGTGGATTGCGGGAAACGAAGTCGAGCTCGACCACTTCCCTGTTGGGGCAAATTCAGAAGGCAAGCAACGCAGGTGCGGTGACCGCAACACCCAAAACGAGCGTCCAAATCGACGAGCTCAAAAAACAACTCCGCGATGCAACAGAATTTTGGAAATTGAGCTTGGAGAAGGAATCCAAGGAACGAAAGGATGCCGACGATTCCATCCGAGCCGACGTGCTCAGCTTGAGTGAGAAACTCGAAGCACTCCGGGGTCGGCTTGACTCGGAAATCGCGCGTCTCGACAAAACGCTTCGCGATGAGTTTGATGCGAAACTCAAAGCGCAGGAAGCATCATTGACCGCAAAGATTTCTGCGGAAACCAATGCACGCGAATCGGCGTTGAGAGCGGTTGACGAAAGCCTGCGCGCAACCAAGTCGGAACTCGAAGGAAAGATCAGCAGTCTTGACAAGAAAACCCAGGACTCGATTCTTTTGACGAATGAGAAACTCGCAGCGGCGGAGGCGCGCCTCACGGCGCTGGTGGAAACAACCAACCAGGCAACACTCGACAAGTTGAACAAAACAAAGGCCGAGTTGATATCCGACATGAAAGGCCTTGAAGATCGCGCAAACAAGTCGATCGAGTCCGTCAAAACAGAATTGCAATTGATGATCAATACCAACGACGCTGCAGCCCAGGCGAAATTTGCTGAACTCCAAAGCCAACTCAAACTCGCAAAATCGGCTTTGGAAGCGCAGCAGGCCTCCCTCAAACTGCAAATGGATACAGCCAATGCAGAGCTGAAGTCCGCATTGTCTGTGTCCAATCAGGCACTCACCGATCGCATTCACACATTGGACCTTGTCACGCAGGGACAATTGTCTGCGGTCAAAACCGAACTTGAAACAAAGATCCTCAACAACGGCAGTGAGCTCTCGACGTTGATCAGCCTTGCGCGGGAAGAAGCTCAAAACAATCTGGTGACAGCTATCGGCGTCCAGAATGCGCAATTGGTTTCCGTGATGACCGAAGCTGACAACGCTCTGCGTGCAGAGCTTTCAAACAAAATCGCAACCGAAAGCGCAAGCCAGGCTGCAGCACTGCAGGCATTCAAGCAGGAAGTTGACGCAACATATGCAAAACAAGTGGACCTGATTGCGTTGCAGGGCGTGGTCAATGGACTCACCAATGCAATGAATATTCTCGACCACAAGGTGGATGACAACGACAAGCGATTGAGCGATGCAGTCAGAAATGTTCGCATGGAGCTGATCGGCAAGATTGGCAATGTCCAGGCCAGCGTCACTTCCCTGCGTGGCGACTTTTTGAGCCACGTGAAGGCGTACAACTTGAAAGTTGCCGAACTGGCGGCGCAGACACGCAAAGCCGCGAGCGACTTGCGCGCGGAAATGGCCACTGCAGCTGCCCACGATGAATCCCAACGTGCCAAATTGCAGGCAGCCATTGAAGATCTGAGCGTGAAACTGACGAACACTGAAGATTTTGCAATCAAGACCCGCGACGCACTGACCGGAAAAATTGTCGAACTCGAACAACGCGACAGCGAACTGAGCAATGACATCCGCGATGCGCGCAACGACGCGACTGCTGAACTCAGCGCGGCAATCGCTGAAGAACAGCAGGCACGACAGGCGATCGCTGCAGACGTCAAGAAGTTGCAGGCTGAAGTGGAGCGCGTGAGCCAGGTTGCAAGCCAGGCATTGTCGCTTTCCAAAGCCAATGAGCTTGCGGTTGCAGGCCTGAAAACCGATCTCGCGGAAGCGCAAGCCCGTTGGGATTCCGAATTGAAACAACTCCGCGGCGATATGGAGAAGGAAATTGGCGATATTCGCGCCCAATCACAATTAATCATCCGTGGTTTGGGTCTGGATGCGCAAACCCACTTCGCGGAAACAGCCACGCAGCTTGCAGACGTCAAGAACAAGATCGCAGGTCTCGTCTCTGAAATGGGCCGCGCGATTGAAAAGGGAATTCAGCTGTCGTCGGATCCGGTTGTGAAGAGCTCATCTGCTGAGAAGGCGGCGGCATTCAACAAGAAGGTTTCGAAGGATCTGTCGCAGTCGTGGGGTGGCAAGATGATCACCCTGCAAGACCTTGCTTCACAACGCATGGATGATTTCACGAAAGTCCTGGGCAGGGTTGAATCCGAATTCCTGTTGGCCATCGACTATGCCGAAGTTCTCAACGATGACCAAAAGACTCAAGACCTCTACGCAATGAACTCCTCTTTCATCAGCAAGGTGGTCAACCTTAAAAACTCTGCCGGAGTGTCTGTCTGTTCTGGCTCGAGTGACGGCGACGTACGTGACAATGTTCCTCTGGTGATGGCATCGGTGAACAACAATGAATTCTGGGCACACATCGCTCGCGCGTATGTGCAGATGGTTGTTTCGGGTAGCCGAACCGGTGATGCGGAACTCGACAAGATTTTCCACGGGACAGCGGCGTTGGCAGACGGCCAAGGCTTTCAATCGGCACTCGCAATGGCGAGCCTTCCTTCGATGGCCGCAGGTGCGGGTGGCGAGTGCATCAGCCGTGTGAATGACTGGGCAAAAGGAATGTTGTTTGGCACCAGCGATGTTTCAGTTCGATTGCGCAACGGTTTGGCTGCGCGCGCAGGACTCAAGAAACTTCTCACCGAGGGATCGCTCGAAGCTGCTTACAAGGGACTTGCGTCGCCTGCGAGCAGTATCGAGGCAATCGCGACCGAGTCGCTGAAACCTGCCTTTGGAAACGATGCGTCCAAGGTTGCAACTTACATGCGCTCCGGCGATGTCGCCAAGGGTGACCCTGGTTTCTTTGCGACCGCTTCGCAGATATTGCAGGAATACGGATCAACTCTCGCGCAACTGCAGGCTGTCAGCAAGAATCTTGAAAACCTGACTTCTGTTGCTGAAACTGCGAATCAGGGCAACTCGGCTGATTTGGAAAAGCTGAAGGCCAATGTTCAAGCCCTGAACGACAAGCTTGCCAAGTTCGACAAGCTCGACGAAAAAGTCAACAGAATCGGCGCAGCATCGGCAACTTCATTTGGCTTGATTGCCGCAATGGCAGCTCGCATGGGTTATTCGGACCTGGTCGACAAGGCGAAGTCTGAAGTGGCAAAACTTGCGGATATTGCCACTGTCGACCCTTCACTTTTCCTGCCGATGGGCTGCAAGTCCACGTCGCACTTCTTCAACTACGCAGAGCTC
>JBMSQQ010000074.1:0-16544 GCA_049423385.1 Silvanigrellaceae bacterium
GCGGCCCCTGAACGCTTGGGCTTTGAGGCTGACGCCATGGCTGACTCCTCGGCTATAAGGTGGCTTTTCCAATGCGAAATCTTTCGCACTTCCACTCTGCCGCAGAACGGTAAAATTTGCCGCAGGACTGGGGTGCAACTGGTGAGAATTTTATGACTTTTAGGGGTTGACCGTCAGAAATTTGACGCACTCCAGGAGGGTTCTGTGCTGCACGGTGTGTTGGCGACCTGTCGCCCGGGCTTCGAAAAAGAATGTGCGGCGGAATTGAACGAGTGCGCAGCTCAGGCAGGCCTGACGGGATATTCCCAGGCAAAACCGGATGCCGGATATTGCCTGTTCATGTTTCACAGTCCCGTTGGAGAAAAGGTTTTCGGGATTTTCGACTGGAAGCAGTTGATTTTTGCCCGCAGCGTCTGCTTCTTGATTCATCCGGTTCTCACAGTGCCCGAGGAAGACAGAATTTCGCCCATTCTGCAGGCCTTCACGGATGCCCCGCGGCCCTTGCAAAAAATATCGCGCTTTCTGGTTGAATCGGCAGATTCCGATGAAGGCCGGGAATTGTCGGCATTCTGCAAGTCATTTTCGAGGCCGTTCAAGGTTGCAATCGCCAAGAAGGGTTTTGCGGTTGAAGCATGGGACGAAGTCGTTCAAACAGAAGATGATTCTCGTTGTCTTCATGTTTTTTTCATCAACTATTCGAACGTCTACCTGGCTTTGTCGGCTCATCGTCACAACAGTCCATGGCCCAAGGGAATCGCCCGTCTCCGTTTTCCTTCAGATGCCCCGAGTCGATCGACGCTGAAGCTGGAAGAGGCCTTCCTCAGTTTTTTAAGCGAAGATGAACGTGCTTCTGCGTTGTCGCCTGCCCGTCGTGCTGTTGACCTTGGCGCTTGTCCGGGGGGTTGGACGTATCAATTTGTAAGACGTGGCGTGCGGACAACAGCGGTCGACAATGGCGCGATGGATGAGCGGCTGATGGAGAGTGGGTTGGTTGAACACTTGCGCGTTGATGGATTCAAGTTCTCCCCTGCCCGTCCGGTTGACTGGATGGTCTGCGACATGGTCGAACAACCACGACGTGTCGCCGAACTGGCATTGCATTGGTGGACGAACCAGTCGGCCCGGCGCATCGTTGTGAATCTCAAGCTGCCCATGAAAAAGCGTTGGGTGGAAGTGTCAGAAATCAGGAAAATGATGAACGAAACGCTGAAAAAAATGGGTCGATCCTATCGGCTGCATATCAAGCATCTCTATCACGATCGTGAAGAGGTGACTGTCTATCTTGGCCCGCACGGCTAAAAGAAGAATTGGCTCTCTGGTGTTCACATGGGATCGGAAAAATGATGAAACAACAGGTTGGAATTCTTGATTACGGCGCAGGAAATTTTGGCTCCGTCAAGCGCGCCGTTGAAGCTCTTTCCATTGTGCCTCGTGCCGTTCGCACGGCCGATGATCTGCATGGCATCAGTCATCTGATTTTTCCCGGCGTTGGTTCTGCGCGTCAGGCCATGAGCGAATTGAAGAGCCGTGGCTTGGATGAGAGCATCAAAAAATACGCCGAATCCGGACGGCCGTTGTTGGGTATTTGTGTTGGTATGCAAGTGCTGGGTGCATGGTCTGAGGAGGGTGATACCCGGTGTCTCGATTTGCTTCCCTACGAAGTTCGAAAGTTCAATTGCTCTGATCCGATTCCTCACATGGGTTGGAATTCGCTGCAATGGAATCGCGAACACCCGCTGTTCGATGCAACCTCGCGTGAGCTTGCGGCCGACACCAATCTTTATTTTGTCCATTCCTACGGTTTTTTTGTGCATGACGAATCGGTTCGCAAATTTGTTGTCGCCGAAAGCGAATATGGCGGGCGTCGATTTGCAGCCTTGGTCGGTTGCCAGAACATTTGGGGTTCGCAGTGCCACATCGAGAAAAGCGGCCAGGCCGGACTGCAGATCATCCGTAATTTCCTGAACTCAGGGGAAGCGAAATGCTGAAAAAACGCATCATTCCCTGTCTCGACATCAAGCAGGGACGAGTGACGAAAGGCGTGGAATTCAAGAACAACATCGACGTGGGCGATGCGGTTGAGTTGTCTCGTTATTACAGTGAAAATGGCGCCGATGAGATTGTGATTTACGACATCGCTGCAAGTGCGGAGCGCAGACCACCAGACTTTACAAACATTGAACGTATTGCGGCCCAGAGTTTCATTCCAATCTGCATTGGCGGTGGAATACGCGATTTTTCTGATGCTGCTCGTTGCATTGCGAGTGGAGCAGAGAAGGTCTCACTCAACAGCATTGCACCACAGAAGCCGGAGCTGATTTCCGAGATTGCAAACCATTTTGGGGTTCAGGCGGTTGTTCTGAGTCTGGATGTGTTGCGTGATTCGAGTTGTCCGAGCGGATTTCGACTTTTTGTGCAGGGTGGTCGAACTCCCACGCAATGGGACATGCTCGATTGGATTTCATTTGCTGTGCCCAAGGGCGTTGGAGAAATCTGTGTCAACAGTATTGATCAGGATGGCAAACGCAATGGCTACGATATTGCGTTGTTGCAGTCCATCAAATCGAGCGTCCATGTTCCTGTGATTGCCTCGGGTGGTGCGGGGAACATTGCACACGTCGCGGATGCTTTGCGTGCAGGTGCGGATGCTGCACTGGTGGCAAGCATTGTTCACTCGGGTGAGGTTTCCCTGCTTGAACTCAAGCGGCAGCTTTTCAGCGAAGGAATCAGCGTGCGTCTGGACTGGTGAAACGTTCTACCCGTGCTTTTCCGCCGCGCTGCGCGTATTCGACAAGCTTGGTTCTCTCGGATTCATCGCCGAACAACATCCACACCATGAAGTGTTGAAATCCTTCCCTGGCATTCTGAATGTCGTAAAAAATTCCGGATGGACTTTGAACGGGCATGAACTTGATTGATTCCATGTCCTGACTCGAAACAATCCTGGGCCGCACCAGTGATTGATTTTTTTGGGTTGGTTGGCGGAATCCAAGTGCAATGAGTTTTTTGCCTTGTTGAATCAATATCACATCGCTGTCAGTTGCAGACTTTGCCGCGATGAATTCTGTTTTTGTGTTCGAGTCATTTTCTGTTTGGAATCCAAAGAAAACTCCACTGCCCTTGGCAAAGGAGTTGCCTGCAAAAGGCAAATCGAGGACGACGGGAAAGTAGAGTGCGTCTTCGTAGAAAGATACATCGCAGCAGATTTGGCTGTTGATTTTCATTGCCAAGATATTGAGTGCGACTGCGACCTCGATGTTGAGGCTTTGCGGCCCGCGCGACAAACTGGTGATTTGCGAAACGAGATCATCGTCCTTGAACTTCATGTTGAAGAGGTATTTGGGCTTGAGATACGCCTTCAATTCACTCGCAGTCAGTACTGGTTTTTCCTCCGAACGATTGCGAATCTCGCTGAAGAAAATATTTTTTTCTGACTCGTGGACGTAGTCGTATTTGGGTGTCGATATCTTTCGATTGGTAATGTCATACTTGATGTTCCGGGGTGAATATTCATTGGCAGGCGCACCACAATCAACTATGAATGCAGTCCTTTGGCCATCCTCCAGGGTCAGCTTGAGGACGGTTTGCGCCAAAGGTGAATTGCATGTGGTTTTCACCTGCGTGTTAATTTTTTTGAGGCATTCGCTGTTGCAGTCCGCAAAATCCCTGTCGTCGAGAACAGCCCTGTGCACGTTTTGGAGTCGTCCCTGAAAGGGATCCGTGTTTTGTGGATGAGCAAGGTTGTTGCGTATTTTTCGGATTTCGTAAGGTTGTCTCAAGACCAGTGCGGCGTCGTCTTCCACTTCATCAATCTGAAGTGCGACACGCTGAACTGATGTCCCATCGGATTTTACGGCAATCAGATTTCGCCTTGCTGTTCCAAAAATTCCCGAGAGCTGACTGGAGTTGAGCAGCACCGGATATGCCTGAGCAGAAACTGAAGTTGCAAACCCGGGGCTCAGCACCGACAAAATTTGGATGAACCGCACGAATTTTGCAATCGTATTCATGAACTCAACTCCCTGCTGCCTTGAGGCACGGGATCGATGAGTGCAATCAACCCACGTGCGTGTGCTTGGTCGACATCCAGTCACCAATTTTTCTGAGTTCATTGGCGAAACCGGCTGACATCCGCAATTCAAGATACATGCCGAAGAGAGTCTCGACCACATCGGAGAGGAGCTGGGTGTTGGCAATCCGTGCCTGCATGTGACTTGCTGCATCGGGTGCCTGAACCGTGGGCAACCGAACGCCACGGAGTGCCAGATCGTCGGCACGCATGTTCCACATCCATTGCCGTTCCTTGTCTTGCAGAATAAATTTCGCTTCCTGCACGAGCTTGCCGGATTGCAACGCAACCAGAGCCTCTGCAGCGTACGCGGGTGTGCCACCCTTGAGCGACTGTTCATGTGCAGAGCCCGAGGTCGAGATCAGGACAAGGCGGTCGTCGACGTAGAGCTTGTAAATTCCAAGCTCGCCCAAATCGACCTCATGACTTCCGGATTCGGTGTAGTACCAAAGCCAGGTGAGAAATTCGCGTCCCAAAAATGCCTGGTTGGTTTGCAAATATCTGAGGCTTTCGATGGGTAGATTGAGTTCCATGCGTGGGTCCCGCAGTTGCAGAGTGTATAGAGGTTCGTGCAAGTTGATGCTGAACCTAATAGGGGATTGAATCGATGTCCAGCGATACTCAAGTCTTTGAAATTGCAGATAAGTGTATGAAACGCGCGGTTGAATTGTGCCGCGACTTCAGCCGCAAGCCTGTCGGCAAGCTGCGCAAGGGCGACAAGACCTGGGTGACCGAAGCGGATCTTTTCATTGAAAAAGAGCTTCGTTCGATGATTGCCGCTGCTTTTCCAACACATGCCATAGTCGGCGAGGAAGAAGGTGGCACACTTTCAGCCATGAGCGACGCTGGTGGAGAGAATTGGTCCTGGATTCTTGATCCCATCGACGGGACGTTCAGTTTCGTCCACGGTGTCCCCTTTTATTCGTCATTGCTGGCGGTGCTTAAAAATGGCGTGCCACAGATCGGTTTCGCTGCGCTTCCGGAGCTTGGCATCGTCATGAGTGCAGAGCGAGGTCGTGGAGTCTGGATTAATGGAGAAGTGTATCGAAGACCCGAGCGGCTCGGACAAGACGCAATCGAATTGATTGCAACCGCAGACCCCTACAGATTCCGGATGGAGAAAGTTGGTCACCTCGTGAACGATTTCTATACAGGCGAGTTGAAGGCGAGGACTTACCCGGATGCTTTGGGGTACTATATGTTGCTGCAAGGTTCCGTAAGGGCATTCGTCGATCCCAAGGTCGAGATTTGGGACGTGGCGCCGTTTCATGTGATTCTTCCTGAAGCCGGTTTCACAATTCATTCTTGGACCCGGACGCACGAGAGCAGGTGCCTTGAAAGGGGTAGCAGTGTTGCCTACGCATTGGATGCAGGGGGGCGACCATTGGCAGTCGACGACGTTCTGAAGGTGTTGAAAGGTTGATGAGAAGCATGGACGTGTTTTTTAGATCTTGGGGAATCCTGAAGGCGTTCGCCGTGGCGGCTTTCATTTGCCTTCAATTGTCATGTGTCAGTGGTCCGCAAAAAGCGCCCGACGTTTTGGTGGTCCAACGCAGCGAGTTGGGACGACCCCGATGGATGCAGGAAACCTTGCAGGTGGAACCCAATTCTGAAAAGTGGTTCGTGCATTCGAGCTCGGATCTGATGAGACTTGATTTGGGTATCAAGCAGACTCAAGCCAGCGGCTTGGCACTGCATTGCAAATTGCTGGCTGGGCGCATGCGTCTCGAAATCCAGTCCGCCCTGGATCAACTGCGGGCTCAGGAAAAAAAATCGCAGCCCGAGAAGAATTTGCCTGCTGCGGAGGCATCGGAGGCCCAACCCCAACAAGGCAGCAAGCCCCCGTCGCAAGCCGAAGTCATTGAGGCAGCGCTCGCAAAACTCGCCGACTCGAAGGATTGCCCGGAATTGGAGCCCAAGGACGTCTATTGGGAAGAACTCCGCCGCCAGTCTGTCGAGGGACCCAAAACCAGCTATGATGTTTACGTTCTTCTCCGCCTGAAGCAGATTGATTTTGACGAGGTCCTTGCCATGACGGCGAACTCTCTTAAACTGAGCGGTCGGGCCGACCTTGAACCGGTGGCCGAGATTTTAAGAGGCCGCATGAGCAGCGGCCCCCAAAGAGGAACCAACGAATGAGCGGAAACGGCAAGTGGCTCATAATAACAGAGAAGCCCAGCGTTGCAGGTGATATTGCCAAGGCGCTTGGTGGATTTGAAAAAAAGAACGACTACTACGACAGCGATAAATATCTGATGACCTGGGCCGTGGGTCACCTTGTGGAATTGTTGTCTCCCGAAGACCTCGATCCCAAGTACAAGCGTTGGTTGCTGCAGGATCTACCAATTCTACCGCAGCGATTTGAATACAAGCCGAAGGATGGCCAAAAAGAGCGCCTCGACACCATCAAGTCGCTCGCCAATCGCAACGCCGTGGTTGGGCTCATCAATGCATGCGATGCCGGCCGCGAGGGTGAGCTCATTTTTCGCGAGCTGTATGATTACTCCGGGGCCAAGAAGCCGATTCGCCGCTTGTGGCTGCAGAGCATGACCCATGATGCTATCCGCAAGGAGTTTGCATCGCTGCGTGAGGGGAAAGAATTCGACAATCTGAGCGATGCAGCGCGCTGTCGCGCCGAGAGCGACTGGTTGATAGGCATGAATGCGACCCGCGCCGTGACGCGTCGTCTCAAACCCAAAGCGCAAAAAGGTGTCAGCTGGAGTGTGGGTCGGGTTCAGACTCCAACTCTCGCGCTCATCGTCAAGCGTGAAGCCGAGATTCTCCGCCACAGACCTGAACCCTACTGGACGATTGAAGGTCGCTTCTCGACAGACACGCACGAATACTCTGGCCAGTGGTTCGACCCCAACTTCAAGAAAGTCGAAACCTCGGAAGACGATGAAACGGCCATCCGGGAAAAGGATGATCGGATTTTCTCGAAGACCCAACTGGATAAAATTATCGCCGAGTTGACAGCCAAAAAAGACACGGCTTCGGCATCCGAAACACGCAAGGAATCGCGGGAAATCGCTCCTCAGATGTTCGACCTCACGACGCTGCAGCGCGAGGCCAATCGCAGGTTTGGAATGCCCGCGAGCCGCACGCTGCAGGCAGCCCAACGACTCTATGAAAAACACAAGGTGCTCACCTACCCACGTACCGATTCGAAGAATTTGCCGGAAGATTACGTCGACAGCGTGAAAACCATCCTCGGCAAATTCGGCGACTCAAAGCTCGATTTTGCCGGAGTGAGCAGACGTATTCTTTCCCGCGGCCTGTTGAACAAGGATCGTGTTTTCAACAACAAGGGAATTTCAGACCACTTTGCTATCATTCCCACTGGCGAGGTTCCACCTTCTCTCGAGGGTGATGATCTGCGAATTTTCGATCTCGTGTCGAAACGATTTCTTGCAGCATTCATGCCTCCTGCGGTGTGGGCAAAGGTGGAGCGCATTACGCGCATCAGCGATTACAATTTCCGCACCCGCGTTTCAGACCTCCAGGAACAAGGTTGGCGTGAAGTTTATGGCAAGGACTCCGAGGATGAGCCGAGCTTGCCCAAGCTGCATCCCACTGACCCGAATGCCAACGTCAAGGTCAAAACAGAGACCGTGGAATCACTTGAGAATGCGACTAAACCTTTGCCGCGTCTGACGGAAGCGAAGTTGTTGAGTTTGATGGAACACTGCGGACGCACGGTCGAATCCGAGGATCTTGCTGACGCATTGCGCGACAAGGGGATCGGCACACCCGCAACCCGCGCAGAAGTCATCGAAAATCTCATCGGCAAGGAATACGTTGCCCGCAGCGGCAAATCGCTTCGCGCAACTTCCAAGGGAATGCGTTTGCTGGATGTTCTCAATCGCGTTCCAGTCGATGGCCTTGCGAGTGTCGAATTGACGGGTGAGATGGAATTCGGTCTCAAGCAAATGGAGCGTGGACAAAAGAGCCGTGCCGAATTCATGAAGGAAATGGCCGATTACACCGCCGAGGTGGTCGAAAAGACCCGTGGGTTCGATTACGAGCAAATCTATTCGAAAGAGCCTGGTCTTGGTCAATGCCCGGCGTGCAAAAAGGGCACTGTGTATGAGTCTTTCTGGGGCTACAAATGCAACCAGAAGGAAACGTGTACATTCATCATCTGGAAAGAAAAAAATCAACGGTATCTCGACAGAAGTCTGGTTTCGGACCTGCTCAGCAAAAAGATTGTTGGTCCAGTTGAATTCACAACCTTGAGTGGTTCGACCTACTCGTCGTTTCTGACAACCACAGAAAAAGGTGTCTTTTTCTCTGATGAGAGCGGCACACCCACGGAAACCCTTCCGGGAGCAGAAATCAAGGTTCTTCACGAAGAACAATTGCCGCAAACCTTTCTCGCATTGCCAGGGCGTTTAATTGAAACTGAAACGGCATACATGTGTGAATTTGGTGTGCCGGCGGTTGAGGCTGCAGATGATGGCAAGGATGGCGCTGCTGCAGACAAGAAAACAAGCAAAAAGAAGTCGACCAAAACTCCGACAACAGCCCGAAAGGTCGCTGCAAAGAAGCCCAAGAAATTGATGGCACGCATGCCCAAAACACTTTGCGGGCATGTTGTTTCCCGCGATGAGTTCCGCTCGTTTGTCATCACAGGAGTGACGCCCGCAATCACCGACTTCAAGTCGAAAAAAGGTCGCCCGTTTGCGGCAACTTTACACCTCAAGGCGAACGGGAACTTTGAATTCAAGTTCGAGTCGAGGAAAAAGCTCTTGGGCGAGGAAGACAAGCCAAAGACGCGGGCAAAGAAGCCCAGCACCAAGGCAAAGGTGGTCAAAAAGACCTCAAAGGCCGAGCCTGCTACGGCCGAGTAAAATTCATTCCAATAATATTGGTGTGTTGGGCGGAGTCTTCAGGTTCATCAGGAAGGCTTGACGAACACCGCTGCAACGCGTTATTCCCCAAGCCGCACGAGTGGCAGGGTAGCTCAGTTGGTTAGAGCGGAGGTCTCATAATCCTCAGGTCGGCGGTTCAATTCCGCCTCCTGTCACCACTCCCGCAATCCCCATAAGCGTCAATAAGTTTCATCGATCCTCAGCCGCAGACCCAACCAGAACGAATTCAATGAAATTGTGTCGCTCCCGTCACCGGTTGATGAAATTTGCAATTTCTTCAGATTGCCCTGCTGGAATCCAAAATTGCTGAGCAGGTTCGAAATTCTCACCGGACCCCAGTGCATCAACTCGTCATCAAACGACCACTGCCATCCGCTTTCGATTCCCCATTGCGAACCACGCGCACCAGGGAATTTGAACAAGCCGTAATGCGCGCGTCCAAAAAATCCGTCGATGTTCTTGCTCGGCATCCACGACAGCGCTGGTTCAAGGTAGGTCCCGCGTTCCGATGGCGACCAAATTTCAAACGTCGATGCCTTTTTGTCATAATTCCATGACGCCGAAAGCAGGTTGAGTCCTGCGAGTGCCTCAATCCGGATCATGGATTCTCCAAACATGAAATCTTGAATCAGTGAGCCGTGAACAAGGCTGCTTTTGCGAGTGCCCTGCGCTAGCTGAAACAATGATGATCCGGGGAGTGTAATTTTCAAGGACACGTTTTCGAAATCACGCCGGTGGCGAACGCCCATGCCTACCGAAATGGTGCTCCAGATCGGATGCCAGGCTGAAATGGAGTAGCTTTGAACGGCAGGCAGGCGTGCACGATCGGACTCTGGAACGGGCAGCCCGCTGGCATCCAACTCAACGTGCCAAAGGCCTGGCCAAAGTACCGACCAAAGTTCAGAAAGAAACGATTCCCGATCATCTGAGCTGGTCCCGTCCGTCTCCGCGCCTTTCAACGTGACGACTTCCGAATCATCTGGCGGTTTGGAGACATCGGTCGCAAATATCGAGGTCTTCTTTCCGGCTCCGAGACCTCTGTCCTTGCTGCGGAACGAAGATTTTGCCGCCGTGGGTGTTGGCGGCAATTCACTCGATTTCAGTGGCTGTTTGGCAACTGGTTTCGCATTGGGAGGCGCCTTGGCCTGTGGGGGAGCGATCGTTGGCACAGGTGGCAATGGAGGAACAGGCGATGCAACGGGTGCGGGTGTTGCGGCGATCCTGGCCTCTGGTGCACTTGAATTTTTTGTCTTGATCCCTGCTTCCGGTACGGTGAATTCAGCCTTCTCGAGACCAGACTCCTGCAGCAGGGTTTCCATGGCGGCAAAGCGACCCTGCATTGGTTCGGCGGGTACGAACCAAAGCGCGCCTTCGGGGACGGAATCGCGGAATTTTGAAATCAAGCGCACCCGAATTTGGCCATTGGAAGGATCAATTTCGACTTCGCCTCGCGACAATGCTGGCGGACTTTCCAACAATTTCGATTTTATGCGCGGCTCTGGACGCGCATAGTTTTCGCCGAGTTGGTTGAAGTCGCGGAACGGCAATTTTTCCTGCAGTGCTGAAAGAACCGCAAACAGAAAATCGTCCGAAGTCAGTTGATCCCGCCAGTTTGAATTTTTCTTCAAATCAAGTCGGGCTGAGCAATCTTCGCTCAAAAAAACAGAGGCTCTCTTGGGTCTGCAGTACGCAAAGCCGAGCGCGTCGTCTGCCTGAGTGACCACCAGGCGCCACATGTATGGCTTATAACTCTTCGAAAGTTCAGATGGAAATGGGCAAAAGTGGGATGGTTGGGAAAAGGTCATGCCCCAAGGCGCAAAACTCCGGTCCTCGTGGAATCTGACAATTTTTTGACACAGGGTGCTCGAGTAAATGCCCGGATCGATCTCGATGCGCAAGTCTATCGGTCGGGTGATTTCTGCCCGTCCTGATTGGGGAAAACAGCAAAGAAATGTCAAAATTCCGAGCTTGAGCCAAGTTTTCCCACGCCAACACCTCAGTCTCCAAAAATTCAACCCATAAGTTTGCGTAGTTCCGGCCGATACAGGCTTTCGGGAGGGCGTATTTGTGCTCCGTTCAACCTCACGCCGGGCGATACCTCGCGTGACACGCTGCGGGATATTGGGATCCCATTTGCAACTGATGCTGGTCGCGTTCATTGCGCTGGCCTGTGTCTCCTGTTCATTTTTTCCTAAAAAAGAGCTTAACGGAACTGCCGAGGAAAGACCAAAACTTGCTCAAGATGTTCTGACAAACCTCAGCAGCGTGAATGCCACCCTGGAAGTCCTTTACAGTTCCGTCGTGCGTGGTCTGTCGGAAAGCGGCCAGAAGGCACTCGATTTGTTTGTTGTTGAAGTTGCGGCAAAGAAATCCGACCCTCAGCAGCAAGCCGACCTCATCAAGACAGGTCTTGAAATTTTCGTCGACCTCAAGAGCGCGAAAGTTGATTCAACTGTGTTTGTCGCCGCCATCAATGCCATGAGAAGCACGATCCTTGTCTTCGATACACCAGCTTTGCGTTACGTTCAGGAATTGGGCAGAAGCAATGTGAGTTCGACGCTCAATCTCGCTCCCGATCTGCTTGCCACGAACAACATCATGGCACGAACGCTGTTCACTTTTGCAGCTATTGTTGAGCGTGCGGGACTCGCTCCTGTGGATGGCAAGTTTCCTGTCATCAGGGCTGAAACCCTCGAAAAGGCAAAACAGGTTGAAGACAAGATTGTCAAATTGCAGCCGCCCCTGTTTGCCAACTTTCAGCCATATCTGGCTGCGGCATTCAACACCGGGACAATCTTCGAACCAGAGCGCAACGCCAACTTCGAGCAAACAGACTTCACCCTCAATTCTGTTCTCAATGGGGTGACCCTGGCAACTGCGTTGCAAACACAAAAAGGACTTGGACAGGAGATCACCAAGGAGGTGATCAATGCCTCACTCAAGGATTGGGCTGCCGTTATTCAGCAGGCTTCGATTGCAGTTGCAGATGGAAAGGAACCTCCACCAGCAATCACCATTCCGGAAAAGGCCCCAACCTTGGATCCAGCGACGGGAGCGCTGCCGGATGGATTTCCGGATTGGAAATTCTTCGCTGTGGAATTGCCGCTGACGGGTACCCTGGACCTGACAAAAAATCCACCGGTCTACACACCGTCAATCACGTTTGGCAACTCAGACAGTTATCGGTTCCGTGCATGCCAAGAGATCGTGAAGAGCTATTGCACCGAAGAAAAATTGGTGACGATCAACCGGCCGCTTCCGCCTTGGACGGTGACACTGCGAACATCGACCGGAAATTCCGCATATTTCACTCGCGGTGTCGAATTGATTTGCGAAGCAGCCTTGCGCAGCGAAGAACAGAAGCCGGTTTACACGTGGTGGCTCCGAAGGCTGGGCGAAAATCAGTTGACCGACATCACGACGCGTTCCACCCAGACGGGTCGATTGCTGCTCAATGACATCAGCACCGGTGACCGCGTGTCCTGTAAAGCTTTTGGTGAGTCTCCCTATGGCCTGAGGTCGCTCTCTCCCAAGGATTCGAGCGATCTTGTTGCGCTCAATTCATCACCCGAGAGCATCTCTTTGACACCAATCGATCCGGACAAGCCTTATCCCCTGCAGGAGACGGTTGATTCTGCATCGGTCACGCCGCCCGGTGTCGGAAACAAACGTGAAATTGCAACGGTCGCTGTGGATGATCGCGATCCGAGTGATACAATCGCCAACATTGAAGTTTTTGATTGCGACGGAGTGGCGATTGAGAGTTGCCCATTTATCATTGAGGAAACGGATTCCAGTCTGAAGACAGCAAAACTGAGACTGAGGGGACCGCTCGATTTTGAGCACAAATCAAACTACAATTTGACGCTCAAGGCGGTGGACTTTGGCGGTGCACAGCTCACCGAGAAATTCTTGTTGAATGTCATCAATCAGAACGACCCGATCACGGGAATCTCGCCAACAGCAGTGACGCATCCCGAAAACAACACCCTCTTGATGACAACGTTGACGGCAGTCGATCAGGATTGTCCTGTCAACGGAGCCTGTCAGAACACGGATTACACATATTCGTTTGAATCAGTCGCGGAGCAGGGATCGGATCAGGACTCTGGCTTTTTCGAGATTGTTGGCCGCTCCCTTCGCTACAAGGATCCCGACGCGCCGGGTGCACTTCCCGACTTCGAGAAAAGAAATCCGGAGTACAACCTCAAAATCAAGGTGACACACAGCTCGGCTTCCGAGAGTGATCCTGCAGACGTGAAATTTGCCTTCCAGATGTTGAAAATAACCATCACGGATGTGAACGAAGCACCCTCGGATATCTCCTTGTCAGCAAATCAAATTTCTGAAAACCAGGCGATTGGCTCCGCAATTGGCGATTTCAGCGTGACCGATGTTGATGGCGATGATGCGAGTTCGGAGTCGTTCAGCTACACAATGACAGAGCTCGCGCCAACGTCCGGAAGCTTCGAAATGGTGGGGGAAAACATCAGGACCAAGAAGATTTTTGATTACGAGCAGCTCCTGAATGTCCTTCCCCGGGATGCAGACAACGGCAACAAGCCCTATTTCCAGGTCATGTTGACTGCAAAAGACAAGCGGACGTCCGGGACCTCATATTCAATATCGAAAACCTTCAAGATTTATCTCAACGACGTCAATGAAGCGCCCACAAGTATTTCCTATTCCAAGTCAATTCTTCCTGAGGGTGTCAGTCCCAGCGATGAGATCACCAAAATTACACTTACAGCCTCCGATCCGGATACGACACCACAAGATTTCACTTTCAGTATTGTAAAAGTCAGCAGTGGCGGTCAACAGCTCCTGACTCATCCCTTTGTGGTGGTCAAGGGAGCAGGCATTTCCAAACTGGAGTTGTCGCGGATTCTGGAATACAACAGCACAACTGCGAATCCAAACGACAGGTCGTTCGATGTGGAATTGAGCGTGAGCGATGCGCAGTTGTCTATTGGCTCAAATCTCTCCCTCAACATCCTCGTTTCTCGTTTGTCGTTGTCGAACGTTTCTTTCGATGAGAATGATCCCGCGGCAGACGCCGATCCGCCCAACACTCCCTCACGCAAGACAATCGGGTCTTTTTGCGTAGATATCGCTGAGTCGCAGCAATGCAATCTGTGGACTTATGCTCTCAAGACTCCGGTTGATGGCATAAAGATCATCAACCGCGATCTCTACCGCACACGGATTTTCGATCATGAAACAGAACCCCTGATCCCAATCAATGTTGTCGCAACCTACAATGGGTCGACGATGGAAAGGGTTTTCAACCTGTCAGTTCAGAACAAGAACGACGCGCCGACAGGCTTGTTATTTGTTCCCGCGTTGCCGCAAAGCGGAGGCAAATATTATGTTTTCGAGGGTGAAGATCCAGAAACGGTTGTAGGTACCTTCGAAGTGCAGGATCAGGATGTGAATGCTGTCATCAACTGGGATCTTGCCGACGATCCGGCCGATGGTGACGCGTATTTTGTTCTAACAAAACAGATTTCGAATCAGAAGAAAGCTGATCTCAAGATCGGCAATCTCAATCCATTTCCCGTGATCACCGACAAGACAAAAGTGTCGATCATTGCGACGGCAAATGACACGCTTGGCATAGCTTCATTGCCGCTCGAATTCAATCTGATTCCCCGACCAAAGCTTGAGAATCTCACTGTGGGTGCTGTATCAATGCCCGCTGCCAATGGTTTTTACAATCAAGAGCGCAGTACTCCGCTGGAGATCGACTTCAAGTTGGTGGATGAATCCGGTCAGTCGATTTGCAGCAAGTCCACTGGCGCAGGTGTCGCCGGAATCAGTTTTACTGGAATTGATTCAGTTCTCATTGACTCCTACACGGTTCAGCAGGTCGCCTCGGGATCGGGGTTCAAGATTTGTCGCGTGACACTCGTTCCCAAGACAAATGTTGCAGGTGAAAACACATTTACACTGGGTGTTCGTTGGCAGTGGAGCCCGGATTTGCCGGCAGACATTCGAACGTCCCCTTCAACGCTGCAACTTAAGGCTGCCTTCTGGCGTAAGCCGGAACTGCTTTGTCCCTCGCGCATCAGTCTTCCTGTGGGTGCACCCATCGCGGGGGTGCCCTGTGAAATTGTCTTCAATGATTCTTCCGGGCCCGGCGTTTCGAAGGTTTTGACTCTCGATGCTGACTGTACAAGTCTGACACTTTCTAGTGGGCAGATCGGCCTCTCTTCCATGCCTGATGTGAGTTGCTCCACGGCAGTCATAGCCACGATTGAAAACAAATATGGGCAAGCCTTCAATCTTTCGCGCAGTGTCGAAGTGCAACCGATGAAGTTCACGACCAATGGAACGGTCAAGGCCAGTACTCGAGATGATTCTGGAAACATCTATCTTGGTGGATCCTTCACCGGTGTGAATCCTATCCCTGCACCTGCAATCACTGCTTTGAATCTTGCAGCTGTTGATGAAGGAACCCCTGAAAATCCGATTTTCAAATATCACGGCAACCGTGCGGCAAATTGCAACCTCACGGAAGGTTTCAACGGCACGGTGCGTGCCATTGCCGATGCTGGGGATGGCTCGTTCTGGGTGGGTGGTGATTTCACTCATTACCGATCAACACAGGTGAATTATCTGACGCGGTTGACCTGCTCGGGTGATCGCGTGACATGGTATCCGACCGGTGGTGCTTTCAATGCACCAGTGAACGCGATTGCGGTTGCCGACGATGATTCGGTTTTCGTGGGAGGAAGATTCTCAACCTACAACGGTGTTGCTGCGAATGGTGTTGTGAAACTCAATCCAGTGGGCGTGCATGATGTGACCTTTGTCAGCGAAATGCCCGCGGGTGCTGTTGTGAATGCCCTGGCATTGACTCCCGCGTCGGGAACACAATCGCTTTGGGTAGGTGGTTCCTTCTCTTCTTACGGATGAGTTTTCACACTCAAAAATATGGTGCGGGTTGATCAGACGGGAGGAAAGCATGCCGGATATACATCTGGCGATGCTTTTGATTCCGAAGTGACCAGTTTGAGCATTTTCACTGAGACACTCGTTGACCCTGATGATTATAGTGGAGTTCTCGTCGGTGGTCGCTTCCTCAAATATGGGACTGCGCCTGCATTGCGATTGGCCAAGCTCTCTGATTCGGGTGTGCTTGATGCGACTTTCCATAGTTCTGCGACGGGCTTCAACGGCCGTGTTGACGCTATCGTGAATGACGGAACACATGCTTACGTGGGTGGAATCTTTACTGCCTGGCGTGGAAGTGCGGTGGGCAATTTTGCGAAGATCGCACTGGGCAATGGCGCGCTTGCAGCTGGGGGGTTCACCCAGCCCGCATTCAACGGTGGCATCAGATCACTGCTGCTCGCAAACGGTGGCACGCAGATTCTCGTGGGCGGTTTGTTCACTTCAGTCGCCAACGAGTCTCATTCCCGTTTGGCCCTCATCACGAAGGCAACCGGTGCGGTGGTCTCTGAATTCAACAACGATCTTGGATTTAATGGTTCAGTGCTGGCATTGGCTTCCATCAACTCCGGAAGTACGGCATTGGTGGGCGGTGAATTCTCTGCGTTTGAAGGCACAGCTGCGTCACGCCTGGCAAGGTTTGATTCATC